>JBATLM010000022.1:0-12816 GCA_049289315.1 Cyclobacteriaceae bacterium | reverse complement strand
CAGTATGAGAACTTGATGGGCCTATCATAATAGGTCCTATCATATCAAAAACGCTACTTTTCTCCGGCATAGTGTCAATACGGATTTCAGATTGAGATGGACGACAGATTGGGGTATTTTTTTACCTCGGTGGCAAAAATAACAGTTGTGGGGTAATACCCATTTGGAATGGCGGTTAATTTCTTTTTACCAACCTAGTGGCAATTAGGGATGATCCGTTCCAAACCTGTAAAATGTAGATTCCATTAGAAAGCTGGCTCAAATCAACACTGATGTCTCCCTCTTTCCTCACAATAGGGGACACAACCTGCCCAAGATTGTTTACCACCCTTACACTTGCTACGTCAAGTTGGGAAGAATTTTCCAAATAGAAGACCCCATCTGAAGGGTTGGGAAACGCACGAATGAAATTCTCACCTGTAAAATTCACCTGTTCTATTGGTGAGAAAGATACTTTGCCATCAAAGTCTGTTTGCCTAAGTCTATAATACGAAACACCGGTAATAGGTTGATAGTCAATGGTTTCATAAGTACTTTCATTACTCGTAGTTCCTGCTCCACTAACTGTTTCAATTGACACCCACTGTTCGGCATCTACAGATCGCTCTATATTAAAGAAGTCGTTGTTCAGCTCAGATGCCGTAGTCCAATTCAATTTTACAGCATCCCTTAACGTGTTGGCTTTGAACATTACCAACTCAACTGGTAGTGGTGATGAGGCATCTGTATTACCCAGTGTAAATCTATCTCCATTTTGGAAGTTGACATTAGAAAAGGTAGCCACTCCATTGGAAACTGACCCAACAATGGGAGTTACATCATTATCTGCAAAGCCATCACCATCTCTATCTATAAGCAGTCTCAGGTTTGATCCCAATGGACTACCTCCCACTCCACTAAAATCAAAAGAGATAGAAACGTTACCCACATCACCCGTTTCACTTACTCTCCATATTCTACTTAGCCTTTCCTGAATGACAGTGCCATCAACCGCTGTACCCACAGCGGTAGTAGAACTGTTCAAAGCAGTATTGTCATGACCCCACATTAGGAACTCACTGTTGCCTAGATTATTAGGGTTCCACATCCGAACTACACCAGATCCTCTTGCATCTCTATGACTAGATCCATCCGCGGCTTGGCCAATACCTGCTACCTCATAATCGTAGTTGCCATTGCCGGGAGTATCCATGCTATAATTATCGTTGGCTGTTGCAATTGCATACTTGGAAGAAAGATAATTATCTACAATAATTCTTTTAGCATCATTAAGGACTGCATTCGTAACAATAACTTCAGATATATCGCCTTGCAGAAATCGATCTGGAGTAGCCCCTGCTGCATTCACAGTACCTCCTAAATAAAGCGGAGTGTTATGAGATGTGATAGGACCTGCATAGGTATCCGTTGATGGGCCTCCTTCATTGACAAAATGTTCTAACCCAGGGTCACTATAGATGCTTGAATGTATTGCATCGACACCGTATGTAATTCCACTTTGAGCTTCATTACCTAGCGCGTCAATTGCAAAAGAAACTCCCTGAGTAGCATTGTTTCGAAGCAAAGCATAACCATTAAATCCAGCAACACCAGACTGAATTTTTGATATAAATGCTGCATATGCTGTTGAGGATGCTTCAAGGTTGCCTACTACAAACATCGATACGTTACCTATGTCAAGTGATGCATCATCAGCTACTTGTAAAAAATCAGAATTTGCAGTGGTAAATTGAACAGCGGGAAAACCATTCAGTTGGTTTGTGTTAAATACCGGCTCATTCCCACCAGGTGCTGAAGCATTGTTTCCATAACCGGATTGGTCGGTCCATCCCGAAACATTTGTTCCAGTTGCCTGGTTAATGCTATTGGCATCCAACCAAAGCCTAACATCACCAGAAGATGTAACACTCCCAACTCCACCCGGCCCTGAATTTCCAGAGGAAAAACTACCAGTTCCAGTCATAGGAAATCCTCCAGGACAACTCATACTACAAGTCACTGTAAATGAACTGCAAATTTGATTTAATGATGCGCCATTAAAATACTGAATAGTGGGGTCGGGACTTCCATTTCCAATATTCATCACTCCTTCTCCGCACAGCGTGGCATTGGTATGATCTACATAAATATCGTCAAAGCCAGTAGATGTATTGTTAATAATAGTGATGCTATTTCCAGAAAGAATCAAGTCATCTGTATTACTAAAGGTAGTGGCGGCTGAAACTTCAAGATAGCCGAGGTTCACAATGTCTTCATTAACATTAAGTGTTCCCCCCGCTTCAATATGCGTATATCCTTCCAACATCACTTCTTCAGTAGATGTAAGCGTTCCTCCATTAGAAATAACGATATCTCCAATATGGTAGAACATAGCATCTCCGGAACCTGTAAAAGTCCCAACATTAGATCGATTTAAATTATTGGGTGAAATACCACAGTATCCATTATCTGCTACATTGTTAATGGTAATGTTATGACCTGTTCCAATGACCACATTATCTTTCATACCGGGAAATACACCAGCAGGAACTGCGCCTGAAGAACCATCCGAAGATAAACTCCATGAGGTGTTGGCTTCCCAGGCCCCGGTGGCAAAAGAATAATAGGTTGTTCCTCTATCGCCAAAAGTAACAATCTGCCATGGGGCAGTTGCTGTCGAGTTACCACCTGCTGTTCCTGTGGCACGCTCTATTAATAAGTTGGAGCTACTAGTAATCTCATAGGTAAACCACACGTGCCCCATATTATCGTCAGTGGCAAAACTGGTGCTACCCTGTCGGGTTTGATTACCAGGAGGTATGATACCAGAAGTAGTTGTTGAAGCTGTTATACCTGCATTTTGAGAAGTAACAGTAGAAGCAAAAGCCTGATTACCCCGTGTTACTGTTGTTTCGTCTGTAAACTCAACTACATAAGTAACAAAGTCCATCTGAGCTGAATTACCCAATCTTGTATAAGTAACTGTTGTAGCATTAGTCAGTTCTGTTTGTGGCAAATCATCTGCATTTACATTTCCACTAATAGTATGATTACCAATAACCATTGTTTTACCCAGATTAGTAACAGCTGGCGAAATGGTTGATGTACCACTTGTATTCCCTGCAATAACAGACCCTGTAACTTTTTTAACGATGGCATCATCATATTGAACCACTTGCCAAAATATTTCCGTATGACCTGAACCTGTACAGACTAATTGTAAATTAGTAGAGGTTGTAAGATTAGCTGAGAAACTATCATCACTACCAAATGTACTCCCATTGTTCCTGCCTGTTGCTATAACAAAACTCTTCGTTAAGTCAACCGCTGTTATGGCTACAGCTGTATTCCCAACATTGGTTGAATTGCCATGTTGTACTGTAACCCCACTAGAAAATTCAAATACTTGCCACTTTATGGTGACAGTCCCGGCAGATCCATCCCGCTCGAAATTCAATGTGGTGGCACTCGATATCTCACCGCTTACCAGCAGATTGTCCGGGCTTGTATTACTAAGCGACATTGAGAAAACCATGAATGAGTTACTCATACATACTTGCTCAATTGTCACACCTACGGAAGATCCCGTCAAGGAAACAGTTCCTGATTGTTTACGGTACAATTCCGCACCAAACGTTTGTTCGGCCATGGAACCCAACAACAGAACCATTATACTGCTTAAAACCCAGTTTAACTTCAACTTCATGAGTGATTGCAATTAGCAAATTATACCTAAAAATAAGTCTATCTGCTTATATATCAAATGTTTTAGTGTTGGGTAACCGGTAAAGAGGGAGGGAATACCTGCTTTACTTCCTTTTAATTAGGCGGAGGGATTGCAACATCGTGCCTTTGGCAACTTGTATGAAATAGATGCCATCCGGAAATGAACTCAGATCAGCCACCAAATTGTTTCCAGTTTTTTCAATGCTAGCATTAACAAGTTGTCCAATGCTGTTGAAGACTCTTGCATCATATGTACCTCCTTCTGACAACCCTTCAATTGAAAAAAGGCCTTGAGACGGGTTTGGAAAAACTCTGAATTGATAAGTTTCACTCAACTTCACCAACCTAATTTCAGAATAGGAAAAACTTCCATCATAGTCAGTTTGTTTCACTCTGTAATAAGATGCTCCACTCAAAGGTTGATAATCAAGAAGTGAATATTTATTTGTTTTTTGGGATGTACCAGCTCCTGCTAGCTTTGAAACCTCTTGCCATTCCTCAGCATTTTTCGAACGCTCCACAGTAAAGAAATCGTTGTTAAGCTCTGAAGCTGTTACCCATCCAAGGAGCACTCTTTCACCTAAAGATTCAGCAGTAAATTCAATTAATTCAATTGGTAAAGGAGAAGATACATCCGTGTTACCCAATGTAAATCGATCTCCATTTTGAAAATTAATATTTGAAAATGTAGCAATCCCATTGGAAACAGATCCAACAGCAGGAGTTACATCATTATCACCAAAACCATCACCATCCCTATCAATAAGTAGCCTGAGATTTGATCCTATTGGGCTTCCCCCTACTCCACTAAAATTAAAGGAGATTGAAACTGTGCCTACATCGCCTCCGGTCTCGCTCACTCTCCAAATTCTGGAAAGCCTTTCTTCAATTACCGTTCCGTCTACATCTGCCGGAGTCGCTGTTGTCGAACTTGCAAGGGCAGTACCATCATGACCCCACATTAAAAATTCACTGTTACCAAGCGCATTTGGGTTCCACATGCGAACAACACCAGATCCACGTGCATCACGATGATTAGATCCATCTGATGCCTGGCCGATACCCGCTACTTCATAGTCATAGTTGCCGTTCCCAGGCTCGTCCATAGTATACACATTGTCTGGAACACTAAGAGAGGTGAGGTATTTTGCAGATAGGTAATTGCTAATAATTATCCGTTGTACAGCATTTAAAGCTGTGTTGTAGGCTATTACTTCAGCAATGTCACCTGACCAACTTTCGGTACCCTGTCTACCAATTCCAAAATCCGTCCATGATTTCAATGTTCCATTATAGCCTACTGATCCTGAAACGCTATTATCAATGTACTGACTGATTAGTGATGCTCCTGCGTTGTAGAGATTCAGAATAGTACGGAAAGTTCCTATTGGCATATTGGTAACCTGAGAAATATTTACAGCGGCATTGTTGGATTGAACTCCCCTACCCCATGGGTTACCACCCGAACTTACCCACATGCCAATACACTTGTCTGAACCTGCGGTAGAAAAACCAAGCCCGGACGGTGCGCCTTGTATAAGGCCAGGATTACTGGAGGGTAAAGATGAATACTGAGCTACCACAAATACGCTCGCACTGTTACCCGTTGTGACCCCAGCAGACAAAAGACGATCGTTATTGTCAAATCGTAGTGAAGGAAAACCATTCACCACATTATTTATTAACGTGGGTTTGTTTGTAAGTTCAGTTGCATTTCGTGAATTACCAGACTGATCATTCCATTGCTGCACCTGCTGATTATTCGTTGCTAGAGTGGTGCCTCCATCCACAAAAACAGATGAGTTCCCTCTTAACCATAGCTGATTATTGCCAGCATTGCCAACCCCACCTGGTCCAGTGTTTCCAGTGGAGAAATTGCCAGTACCAGCCATTGGAAATCCTCCAGGACAGTTCATACTACAAGTCACCGTAAACGAGCTACAAATTTGATTTAATGATGCGCCATTAAAATATTGAATGGTTGGATCAGGGCTTCCATTACCAATGTTCATAACCCCTGTTCCACATAATGTGGCATTAGTATGATCTATATAAATATCATCGAAACCTGTTGAGGTATTATTGATTATGGTAATGCTGTTGCCCGATAAAATTAAATCATCTGTGTTACTAAACGTTGTTGAGGCTGAAACCTCAAAATATCCGAGGTTAATAATATCCTCGTTGACATTCAAAGCCCCACCATTCTCTACGTGTGTATACCCCTCAATCATAATTTCCTGAGAAGATACGAGCGTCCCTCCGTTTGAGATAAGTATATCCCCAGTATGGTAGAACATGAGATCAGCAGAACCGGTAAATGTACTAACGTTACTTCTATTCAGGCCGTTAGGTGAGTTACCACATGATTTATTATCATCAACAGCATTGATCGTAATCGTATGCGTGTTTCTTATCACCACGTTATCCGTCCTTCTGGGCCACACCCCAGCCGATACCGCGCCTGAAGAACCATCAGAGGTTAGAGACCACGATGTATTTGCATCCCACGCCCCAGTTGCAAGTGAATAGTAGGTTGTTATCGGGAAGAAAAGTGTTCCAGCAACATCGCAAACATTGGCTGGAAAATCAGGAAAGTTACCATTGTTACTCTGATCCCCACCGCCATCCTCTGTATCCCAATTAGTGGAGGTTGCAATTAGCATCGCGCATTCGGCAGCTGTGCCGTTACAATTATTGTTATTTAGATAGACCATTACATCTTCATCACCGGTAATCGATATTGCATTTGTTCCTGCTGTCAATCCTGTATTAACCAAGGAACCATTGGCTAAACTAAACCCACCATTTGCGATGGCTGAAAGGAAAGTTGTGGGAGTTACATTGTCCAATCCAAGAAACATATAAAGTACTTCGCTACCGGCTGCAAGGCTTATTGAGCCAGTTGTTATTGTACCAACGTCTGCGATGGGAGTACTATTGGAGTTAGTAATTGTTATTACAGTGCCAGCCGTAATTGCAGAGCCCGTATTATTTTGCCAAGTCATTTCGGTTTCGCTTGTGCCGTCAAATGCGGACACTTCGTCCCACTCATTATCGTTGAAATGAATATTTGTGCCGTTCGCAATATCCACTAAGGTTACAAAAGCAAAGCCATCATTTCCGTCAGCATTGAAACCCACAAACATAACCTCACCTGGCCCTTGAGCCTTGACACTTAATGTTGAAAGGCAGGAAGCAGCCACAAAACTTAACAATAAGAGTAAGGCCCTCATCTGATCATGATTTGATGTTTTTTTGAGTAAATACTATTTCTCACCCTAAAAGTAAGCCCTTTCTTTATTTATATCAATATAGCTCCAAACACCCGAATGTATCTAGCAATGAATCTAAGCCAAATTTGGAATATCCTTCTTGGTAATCTCGTAAAGCTTATTGGACTCCTCCTCCTTAAATTTCATAACAAGATTGAGTGCATCGGGTACTACATCACTGCTCAAGACAATTAACGAGCCCTTAGTTGCATTGGTAATAGCAAAAGTAATCGCTTCCTTTTCGGATGGTATAATAGTAACCTTCTTTTTGGGATCAACACTTTTAATCCCTGCGCTTATCATTTCAATCAACTCATCCGCTGTCTTGCCTCTTAAGTGTTTGTCTTGTCTGATGATGATTTCATCAAACATTTCTGCAGCCACTTTTCCAATCTCATTATTGTCTTCCTCGCGTCTATCCCCTATACCTGCAATAATTCCAATCTTGGGAGAACCCTCCATCTTTTCTACGAACTTTTGCAAGGCCCTCAGACCAGCAGCATTGTGTGCATAGTCAAGCATGATCTGAAACTCTTTAAAATGGAACAGGTTCAACCTGCCTGGTGTCTGCGAAGGGGAAGGAATAAATGATTCAATAGCCACTTTAATATCTTCAATCGAAAATCCACGTACATACCCTGCCAATACTGCAGGTAGTACATTTTGAATCATGAAGGCTGCCCTTCCATCGAATGTCAACGGCACATTGACGGCTTTGGTAACTCTCATCTTCCATTCACCTCGACAAATGGTGATGTAGCCATTCTCATACAAGGCATATAACCCACCATTGCGAGCATGCCTTTTAATATTAGGGTTCTCTTCATCCATAGAGAACAGTGCAACATTGCATTTTACTGACTTTCGCATATCATAAACACGATCATCATCAGCATTTAGAATGGCATAGCCATCTGGTAAAACTGTCTCAGGTATTACAGCTTTTACCTGTGCTAATTGTTCTATGGTATGAATTCCTTTAAGCCCCAGGTGATCCGGAGCCACATTAGTTACAATTCCTACATCACAATATTTAAACCCAAGGCCCGCTCTTAACAAACCCCCTCTGGCTGATTCCAGAACAGCAAAATCAACAGTAGGATCTTTTAACACAAACTCGGCACTGGCAGGGCCGGTACAATCGCCCGTCATCAATAGCCTATTCTGAATGTAAACTCCATCAGATGTTGTATACCCCACCTTATAACCCTTCATCTTCACCATGTGAGCGATCAGTCGTGTAGTGGTAGTCTTACCATTGGTTCCTGTCACCGCTATAATTGGAATACGTGCTGTTGAGCCAGGAGGATATAGCATGTCTACCACATGTCCGGCTACATTTCTTGGCAAACCAGTTGCTGGAGCCAAGTGCATCCTGAATCCAGGGCCGGCATTCACTTCCAAAACAGCTCCCCCAGTATCTGGCAATGGTTGCCCAATATCAGTGGTCATAATATCGATTCCGCAGATGTCCAGATCAATTATTTTGGATATGCGCTCGGCCATAAAAATATTATGAGGATGAACAATGTCAGTTACATCCTCTGCTGTACCACCTGTACTTAGGTTAGCGGTATCTTTTAACTTCAAGAATTCCCCTTTCGGAATTACACTATCTATTGTCAATCCTTGCTCTTCAAGAATACCCAACGTGAGGTCATTGATATCAATTTGGGTAAGTACTTTTTCATGACCGTACCCCCTCCTCGGATCTTTATTTACTTCATCAACAAGTTGCTTAACAGTAGATTTACCATCTCCAATCACATGAGCAGGAGTTCGCTTTGCTGCTGCTACTAACTTGTTATTGATAACAAGCAGTCTATAGTCATCCCCAACCACATACCTCTCTACTATAACGGATCGTGAAACTTTTTTAGCTGCTTCAAATGCAATCAACGCATCCTCCCAGTTGTTGATGTCAGTAGTAATGCCTCTGCCATGATTACCATTGATTGGTTTAATGACGAGGGGATACTTTACATATTCCACTGCTTCTTTCAATCCAGCTTCCGTCCGAATGATATCCCCTTTAGGGATGGGAACTTCTGCTTGCTCTAAAAGAAATTTTGTGTCTTCCTTATCACAGGCAATCTCCACACCAATGCTGCTGGTTTGACTGGTTACTGTGGCCTGAATTCTTTTTTGATTTGCTCCATAACCAAGCTGACACAATGATTGTCTATTTAATCTTATCCAGGGGATACCTCTACGTTCTGCCTCTTCGATAATAGACCCGGTGCTTGGGCCAAGCCTTTCTGATTCTCTAATTTCCCGCATCTCCTGAATGTCTTCACCCAAGTCATACGGTTTATTGTCAATTAAAGCTTCAGCAATCCGTACAGCAGATTTTGCGGCAAATCGCCCCACCTTCTCCTCTTCATAATTGAACACTACATTATATACACCTTCCTCGCCATATCCCCTTGTCCTTCCAAATCCTACCTCCATGCCTGCCAAAGATTGTGTTTCAAGCGCAATATGCTCAATGACATGCCCCATCCAGGTGCCTTCTTCCACGCGTTGGAAAAAACCTCCTGGCTCACCAACAGAACACCGATGCTCATACATGGTTGGAAACATTTCCTTCAACCTGTCGAGAAAACCATCTATTTCATTGGTGGGCCGCTGTTCCATTTCCTCAAGATCCAACACCATCACGATAAGCTTGTGTCTTCTTATCGACCAATAGTTTGGGCCTCGCATCGCATTGATTTCTCGTATCTTCATATTGGAACCTTCAAAAGTTGTTGATAGATGATTTTCTATAAATATATATTTTGTTAAGAAATTATCTTCAATTTGCGCCTGAGTTTAACAGCGTCAGTTAAAATGAATGAGAATAACAGCATAAGAGGTATTTTAATACCCATTGGGGGTAATGAAGATAAAGGTGACAGGTGGGGTACAAAGCTTGATTTCAAGAAAAATGGCATCCTTTCTCATGTCTTGCAAGAAAGTAAAGGCAAAGAATCAAAAGTGGTTGTCATTCCAACAGCTTCACGGATACCAGAAGAAGTTGGCCAGAATTATATAGATGCCTTTGGTAAACTAGGCTGTAAAAATGTAACTGTCCTAAATATAAAACGGAGAGAGCAAGCCTCCAGCAAAGAAACCATTGGCCACATATCAACTGCGGATATCATTATGTTTTCGGGTGGAAATCAATCTCGAATTAGAGGCAAGATTGCCGACACGGAAATGCATCGCATTCTCCTGGATCGATTTGCCAAGGAACCACTTGTAGTGGCTGGTACAAGTGCAGGGGCGATGGCTATGGCAACAGAAATGATATCCGGAGGAAGTAGCTCGGATGCACTTCTTAAAGGAGCAGTAAAAATGCGTAAAGGTTTAGGTCTGATTCCTAAATTAATCATCGATACTCATTTTGTAAGAAGAGGAAGGTTTGGAAGGTTAGCAGAAGCTTTGGCTATGCACCCCCAGCTTATTGGTGTTGGCTTAGCTGAAGATACGGGATTGATAATAAAAAATTGCAATGAGTTCCGTGTAATTGGATCAGGGATGGTTATTGTAATGGATCCTTCCAACCTTACACATAATAGGTATCAAGAACTAAAAGTGGGTACGCCCATGTCCATGTCCAACCTTACCACTCACTTTTTAGCAAATGGTGATAAATTCAGGTTAGATGAAAGAGAGATCGAAGTGCTACCTCTTACCGAAGTATTTTCATAAGTCCGCTATCGATAAATTGCAATCTGCTTCTCATCATTCGCATTCCAACTTGCGCGGTACATACCATCGGTATTAAACGGCATCGCAATATTGCCCTGAGCGTCCACTGCAATTAAACCACCATCTCCCCCAATTTTTTTAAGGCGATGGTTAATTACCTGATCGGCAGCATCCTGAAGGGATAGCCCCTTATATTCCATTAAACACGACACATCGTAAGCGACAACGCCTCTAATAAAAAATTCACCACTACCTGTGCATGATACTGCGCACGTCAAATTATTGGCATAATTACCTGCTCCAATCATTGGGCTATCGCCCACTCTGCCAAATTTCTTATTCGTCATCCCTCCTGTTGAAGTAGCTGCCGCTACATTGCCTGCCACATCAAGTGCAACCGCACCCACAGTGCCAAACTTCTTTTCATCTAGCACCGAATGATCCAACTTGACATCATCAGTACCCTTTAGTTTCTGCCATTGCTGAAAGCGCAATTCATCATAGAAATATTCTTCAGGCTCAAAAACACAATTCATTTGTTTGGCGAACGCAGTGGCTCCCTCGCCCGCGAGAAACACATGGCCCGATTTCTCCATGATCAACCGTGCAAGCGACACCGGGTTTTTTACTCCGCGAACCATAGATAGTGCCCCCGCATTTAGCGTTTTTCCATCCATAATGGAAGCATCCATCTCATGTGTTCCTTCAGAGGTAAACACCGAACCTTTACCCGCATTAAACAAAGGGCTGTCTTCAAGATGCTTCACTGCTTCCTCAACAGCAGTCAAGGCATCCCCTTCGTTCTGTAGCGCTAAGTGGCCTGCAGTTAACGCCCTCTCAAGGGCAACCGTATAGGATTGCTCCATTTCCGGTGTCATGTTTTTTTTAAGGAGCGTTCCTGCCCCTCCATGAATCGCAATTGCTATCTTTTTCAATTTTTCTTTTGGTGATATGTTTTACTATCTGAAGGCACTTGGGCTCTTTCATTCATTCCATAATCTCGCAATACATCGGCAACCCGCAATCTATAATCTGCAAATACCGAAGTCCTTCCTGATGCTTGTGCCTCCCTGTGTTTTTCCAGGTTTCTCCATTCCTTCACGCTTTTTTCATCCTTCCAAAAAGAAAGCGACAATATCTTATTCTCGTCTTGCAAACTTTGAAAGCGTTCAATAGAGATAAACCCGCTTATCTTTTCTAATTCACCTCTTAATTGATAAGCTATGTCCAAGTATTTTTCCTTCTTCCCTTCATTTGGAATCACTTCGAAAAGTACCGCAATCATCAAATTTTGTTTAGTGCCTGCGTTAAGTCTTCTATAAGGTCTTCTACATTTTCGATCCCGACACTATATCGAATCAAGCTTTCAGGGATTCCTAATTCAGCCCTTTGAGCTTCTGTTAGCTCTACATGGCTAGTGGTACGCGGTGGGCCTGCCAGCGAACTTACGGAACCCAAACTGGCAGCAAGGTGCACCAACTTTAATTGAGGTAAAAACATTTTTACATTTTCGTACCCTCCCTTTAAAGAAAAACTCATCATCCCGCCAAATCCTGACATTTGCTCTTTTGCAAAATCATGCCCTTTATGTGTTGTTAATCCAGGATAGAATACCTCATCTACTTTAGGGTGCTTACTTAAAAAGGTAGCCACCTCCATCGCATTTTCATTTTGACGCTGGATACGTATTTCCAAAGTCTTCATTCCTCTGGCCAGCATGTAGGCGGACATGGGGTGAAGAGAAGCGCCAGTGATTTCTCTATATTGAAATACTCGTTTGATCAGTTCTTTATTTCCACAAGCTACTCCTCCCATCACATCGGAATGTCCGCCCAAAAACTTGGTGGCACTATGTACTACTATATCGGCCCCTAACAATATTGGGTTTTGATTGATGGGCGTTGCGAAGGTATTGTCCACCACTACAATTGCATTTACTGCTCTCGCAGCTTTAATAAGTCTTTTTAAGTCCAGTACTTTGAGTGTTGGGTTGGTGGGTGTCTCTAAGTAAACTAATTTACATCCCTTCGAAATCACCCCTTCCATTTCTTCATGATTACCTGTTTCACAGAGCGTCACATCAATTTTAATGGCAGGTAAAAATTCCAAAAACAACCTACTTGTTCCTCCGTAGGTATCT
>JBATLM010000021.1:0-2341 GCA_049289315.1 Cyclobacteriaceae bacterium | reverse complement strand
CCGCATGACTGCCCGAGGAACGGAGCGGTTTAGGAACTATAATTCAATTTTAAAACGACATGAAGAGAATAGACGTATAAAAAAAGTGATACGTGTTTTTGGTTTTTTTGCAATCATCCTAATAGTCGTTATGCTAATTGTGTTTCTATCACGGTGGGAAGAGCGCACTCAAAGAAGTGGTAAGGACAACTCATCAACTTTATTAACAAATAAGAAGTATATAGGCTTTAGCTCCTTAAACCAATACAACTTCAAAAGGTAAATCTACCTTACAGCAGAGTTATCAATAATTTAGCACTTGATTAAGAAAAATTAGGCATCTTGTAAGAAGGAATAAATTGAAACAGCTTTCTTACTATGAGTGTGCTTACAGAAAAAGAACATCCCATTACCCATTGGCTTCGCAATGCGAGTGGTTTTACATTCGCTTTCTATACCTCTTTGGCAGCCTTCTGCACCTATGCCTGCATATTTGCAGTGCGGAAAACTTTCGGTGCTGGCATATACGATGGCATGACCTTCCTGGGGGCCGACTTCAAAGTATGGATGGTCATCTCACAAGCTATCGGTTACATGATCTCCAAGTTCATTGGAATAAAAGTGGTCTCAGAATCGGGCAGCGATAACAGAGGAAAAGGAATTTTTATAGCACTTAGTATCGCCATGTTGGCCTGGCTAGGCTTTGGCTTAACGCCTGCTCCTTACAATCTGGTATTTATGTTTCTCAATGGCCTTCCCTTAGGAATGGTGTGGGGTCTTATGTTTGGTTACTTGGAAGGGAGGAAGTTTACGGAAGTATTAGGTGCAAGCCTTTCGGTCAGTTTCATCTTTGCTTCTGGTTTTGCTAAAACTGTAGCAAGTTTTGTCATGGTAGATTGGGGAGTTTCTAATATGTGGATGCCTTTTACGGCTTCACTATTATTCTACATTCCCATGCTCTTCTTTTTATGGTTGCTCAATAAAATTCCGCCTCCTACTGCAGAAGATGAGGCTCTAAGAACAAAGCGATCTCCGATGATGAGAAAGGATCGAATCAAATTTGCCATGACATTTGGGCCGGGATTGATATTACTCGTGCTTACCTATACTTTATTAACCGTGTTCCGTGACTTACGCGACAATTTTGCAGCCGATATTTGGGTGGAATTGGGTTATGGGGATAAGCCTGCCATCTTCACCGCTACGGAACTCCCCGTAACCATCGTAGTACTGGTGGTAATAGGAAGCCTAATGGTTATCAAAAACAACTACAAAGCCATGATCGTCAACCATCTTATCGTTCTGTTCGGAATGATATTGGTGGGGGTCAGCACATTTGCTTTTGAAAAGGAATGGATTGGGGCTCCTGCTTGGATGGTACTTGTGGGAATGGGCTTATACTTTGGGTATATTCAGTTCAACAGCATATTCTTCGATCGCATCATCGCTGCCTTTAAATACATCAGCACTGTGGGTTTTCTTATTTATCTGGCCGACTCAGTGGGCTATGTGGGTAGTATGGGCGTACTCCTTTACCGGTCTTTTGGCCAGGCCAACATGAGCTGGTTGAGCTTTTTCATGTCCACAGGATATGTACTGTCGATTGCAGGAAGCATCCTTATTATTCTGTCGCTATTTTATTTTAAAAAGAAATACAGTACCTGGGGTGTTTAAGTCTTGTACTTAGATTTTCCCTCGGCATTTAGAGAAAATGATAATAACAAATTTGCCGTTTTATAAGAAACTATTTACCTAATTATAAATTCAAAGATTTTAAAAAGTCCCTCCCTCTGCCGGATTTTAGAAATAACTCCCTGGTTCTTGCTTCCTCAAAAGAAGAGTAACCTTCAGTATAAACAATTTTCCAAGGTCTAAAGCCTTTTGTCGACTTCACTTTTCCGCTATTATGAGCAAGTAATCTTCTTTCCGGTTCTTCACTCAGTCCTTTATAGAGACGACCATCCTTTTCGCTCTTTATCACGTATACGTAATATGACGCCATAGAAGTGATAACTAATAAGAAAGGTGTAATAAGTGAGCCTGCAGGGATTCAAACCCCGAGTCTTCTGATCCGTAGTCAGATGCTTTATTCAGTTAAGCTACAGGCCCATTAAAATCAGCTCAATTAGAATTCTGAGCTGGTAAGGAATGCAAAAATAGTGGAATAATTCTTCCTTGCAAAAGGTAATTGTAAACCAAACATCAAATTGGCACAATTTCAATGAATGAAATCACGTTTAAAATACTTGAATCATTGAAAGGTTGGAGGAGAGTCTTCCCTGCCTGCGGCAGGCAGGTGATCCGTAGTCAGATGCTTTATTCAGTTAAGCTACAGGCCCATTAAAATCAGCCCAATTAGAAT
>JBATLM010000020.1:0-13071 GCA_049289315.1 Cyclobacteriaceae bacterium | reverse complement strand
GACCCTACATTCAAGGGAGCCTTTCATGATAAGAAGGAGATAAAGAAGAAAGAAATAAAAAAGAGCAATAAAAAAAGGCGTAAGTAATTACGCCTTTTTGATTTTATCTTATTTGCAGGTCACTATCCATTCATCGAAACTAAAAACTCTTCGTTGTTTCTTGTTCCTTTCATCTTTTGAAGTAAGAAATCCATGGCTTCGTTAGAGTTCATATCGCTCATAAACTTGCGCAAGATCCATACACGCTGAAGCTCTTCAGCATTCATTAGTAGATCTTCTCTTCTTGTACCTGAAGCTGGCACATCGATAGCAGGGTAAACGCGCTTGTTGGAAAGCTTACGATCAAGCACCAATTCCATGTTACCTGTGCCTTTAAATTCTTCAAAGATAACTTCATCCATTTTGGAGCCTGTGTCGATCAGAGCCGTAGCGATGATGGTCAATGACCCACCGTTTTCAACATTACGAGCCGCACCGAAGAATCTCTTTGGTTTATGCAGTGCATTGGCATCCACACCTCCTGAAAGTATTTTTCCAGAGGAAGGGACCACCGTATTATAGGCACGTGCAAGGCGTGTGATAGAATCCAGAAGGATAACCACATCATGACCACATTCAACCATTCTTTTGGCTTTCTCCAACACAATGCTGGCTACCTTCACGTGGCGTTCAGCTTGCTCGTCAAAAGTGGAGGCAATTACTTCAGCTTTTACACTGCGTGCCATATCAGTTACCTCTTCAGGGCGTTCGTCTATGAGCAACACAAGAAGGTAAACTTCAGGGTGATTTTCAGCTATGGCATTTGCAATTTGTTGTAGCAACACCGTCTTGCCCGTTTTAGGTTGGGCTACGATCATACCACGTTGACCTTTACCAATCGGAGCAAACAAATCCAATATACGAGTGGACATGTTGTCGGGCTTGGTGCTCAACTTTAACTTTTCTTCAGGGAAAAGAGGTGTAAGGTATTCGAAGGCAACACGATCACGAATTTCGTCCGTAGTTTTACCATTTACACTTTCTACTTTTAGTAGTGCAAAATATTTTTCTCCTTCTTTTGGAGGACGAATTAATCCTTTAGTAGTGTCACCGGTTTTTAAACCAAACAATTTGATTTGTGATGGCGACACATAAATATCATCTGGGCTAGCAAGGTAATTGTAGTCAGATGAACGCAGGAATCCGTAACCATCCTGCATAATTTCGAGCACTCCTTCGTTGGCAATTACTCCATCAAAATCTTTAATTGAGTTTTCTTTTTTTGCCGCCTGATTTCGGTCTTCCCTTGATTCTCTAGGCTCCCTAGGTTCTCTGCCGTCTCTATTACCTTTATTATTTTCAGCTCTGTTTTGTGTATTGTGTTTTGGATTCTGTTTTGCTGGCTCCGGCTTCTCCTTATCAAAGGAAGTTACGGTGCTATCCAATTCAGCATCTATTGATTCCAGAAGTTCCTCTGAGGAAAGTTCCTTTTCAGTTTTCCCAGCCTTTGGTGCAGGGGCCACATTCTCCCTTCTTCTTGGGCGCGGCTTGGCTTTGTCTCCATTGCCATTGGATGATGCCTTCTTAGGTGCAGGTTCTGGTTCTGTTAAAGCTTGCTGATCTAATATTTTGTAAACAAGATCTTGCTTAGCTAATTTCTTGGCGTTCTTCACACCTAATTGTTCTGCAATTTCTTTCAGTTCAGAAAGTAGTCTGACATTCAAGTCGTCAATTGTATACATGAGGGATAAAAAATGATGTGTTTAAAAAAATAATTGGGTAGAGGTGATGTGTTCTTATGCTTGCAAAATCAGAACTATAATTCTGAATCATTCAGTTGGTTAGAATAAGGTGTAGCTTGCAGGAATCGGGTTATCTATAAATCAAATAGCCTGGGTAGGCTGTGATGACATTGCAAGTATACCCCAAAATTGAATATAATCAAATTCAGACCAAAAAATTTTGCCAAGGATGACTAATTTTGAGCCTATAAAAAAACACTCATGCTGCAGATAAATGTCATCCGTGAAGAAAGAGAAAAAGTAATAGCTGGCCTTCTAAAGCGCAACTTTAATGAAGCGTCTGAACTAGTAGATAAGGCAATTGCCCTGGATAAAAGCCGAAGAGAGAAGCAGTTGAAAAACGATGAATTTCTTGCTGAAGCCAACAAGCTTGCCAAAGAGATCGGAAACCTGATGAAGTCGGGCAAAAGGGAGGAGGCAGAAGGGATGAAAGTAAAAACATCGGAGCTTAAAAAATCATCAGGAGCACTTTCTGCAGAGCTGGAAAGTGTTGAGGAGGAGTTAAAAAATATCTTGTATCTAATACCCAATGTGCCGCACGAAAGTGTACCGGCTGGGAAAGGTGCTGATGATAATATTACAGTTTTTGAGAAGGGGGGCTTGCCCACCTTGTCACCGAAGGCAGTGCCACACTGGGACCTCATTAAACAATACGATATTATTGACTTTGATTTGGGCAATAAAATTAGTGGCGCGGGTTTTCCTGTATACAAAGGAAAAGGCGCTAGACTTCAACGTGCTTTGATCAATTTCTTTTTAGACAAAGCAACAGCGCAAGGGTACCTTGAGATACAACCTCCCATAGTTGTGAATGAAGCTTCCGGATATGGAACGGGCCAGCTCCCGGATAAGGAAGGTCAAATGTATCATATGCAGGCAGACAACCTATATATGATTCCTACAGCCGAGGTGCCCATTACCAACTTGTACCGTGATGTTATTCTTGCGGAGCAAGATCTTCCTATAAAGAATGTAGGATATACCCCGTGCTTTCGAAGAGAAGCTGGAAGTTGGGGTGCTCATGTGAGGGGACTAAATAGACTTCATCAGTTTGATAAGGTTGAGATTGTTCGCATCAGTATGCCTGAAGATTCATATGCAACACTTGATGAAATGTGCACTTACGTTCAGGGGCTTCTTGAAGATCTTGAGCTACCCTACAGAAAACTCTTACTATGTGGAGGAGATATAGGAGTCAATTCGGCTCTAACTTACGATATGGAGGTATATGCAGGTGCCCAAAAGAGGTGGCTTGAAGTTAGCTCCATTAGCAATTTTGAAACGTTTCAAGCCAACCGATTGAAGCTGAGGTATAAGAATAAAGAAGGGAAAACTAATTTACTGCATACACTCAATGGAAGTGCTCTTGCCCTGCCTAGAATTGTGGCAGCCATTTTAGAGAACAATCAGACTGAAGATGGCATCCATATTCCTAAAGCATTGTGGGATTATACAGGGTTCAAAATTATTAACTAACTATTATCACCTAAACTAAAAAGTCTAAAATGACGGATGTATTGATTAGAAGTGGTCGAGAAGAAGACCTTCCGGCAGTACTAGATTTAATACATGAGTTGGCGACTTACACCGGCTTTTCAGATCAGGTGGACAATACTGTAGAGCGAATGAGGGCGGACGGGTTTGGCCCCAATCCTATATACGGGCTACTTGTAGCCGAGCAAAATGGAGTTATTCTTGGAACTTCGATCTATTACTACCGCTACTCTACCTGGAAAGGGAGAAGACTTTATCTGGAGGACCTGGTTGTGAAAGAAGGAATGAGAAAGATGGGAATTGGGAAAATGCTTTTTGAGGCCACCATGGAAAAATCTCTGGCTGAAAAATGTTCAGGCCTGATGTGGCAAGTGCTGGATGAAAATACTAATGCCATTGCTTTTTATAAAAAGTATAACGCCAGTTTTGACCGCCTTTTTATTAATTGCAGTCTTGACGTTAAAAACATAAGGCAAATTTTGAAAGTAAATTAAACTTCCTCCAACAACGTACGAAAAGCAACATGTTTGCCATCAAACTTTGCGCGATGTTGTTCAATCAGGCCAGGTGCGTGGTCTTTAAGGTAAAGATTGAATTTTTCTAATGATGGAGTAAAATACTGTACACAGTAAGACACTGATCCTTCGTCATCATGAGAGAGCACTTTATAAAACTTATATTTTAGGAATACTCCCGTCTTTAGCACTTCTGGTATATGGGTAACTTTCATCCACTCTACCCATACTCCTTCAATTTCCTTGTCAATCCCAATTGTTACATTGTACAAAATCATTCTTAAAAATAGTAGTCATTTCATTCTTAACAAACTGCTAATAATTCTATGTTGGTTATTGATCGGTTAATGAATAAATTAACATCGTAAAACGATAAAAAGATGAGCTACTACACTACAATTAATGGAAAAAAACTCGACAAGCGTCTGGTTGAAATGGCAGAAAAAGTTGTTGCCGGCCAGGGTGACGGTCGGATATCCAATGACGATGCAAAAAAATTATTAGAGGCTGTAAAAGATGGAGGGGTTTATACAGATACTGAAAAGGATACCGTGGAGTATATTCGTGAGAATTTCAAATGGACTGAAAGTGCTGACGAATGGTTTCGTGGGCAGATTGCAAGCTGGGCCTCAAGCAAATAGAATTTAATCGTACGCGTAGTCCGACAGATAAAGGAAGTTTTCTGTAAGCTTTCCCCCTTTGGTTATGCTTCCCCTTTTAAGAACACCATCCTTGTCAGCAATTACCAGAGCTGGAATGATTTTGTCGATTAAATCTCGACCAAACTCTTCCGAAGCACTACGGGGGAGTTCACATGGAAGGTTATCCACGGCCATTACTGTTACAAGGTTCGGATTGCTCAATGGTGGCTCTACAGTATCTGTGTCAGGGTTGTAATCATAGATGGGATCAACAATTGTGCTTGACCTTTTTGTTGACGGAATGGATCCTTCAATATCGCAGGTTACATCCGCAATTATTTTAATCCTGAAATCCGGTTGAGCCATTTGTTCTTTGGTGAACAAAACGGGGGCCTTAGGATTCCAGAATGCTCCAGCTATAAGGAGATCACCCGCCTGTGCAAATTGCAGGAATGTAGAATTGTAATTTTCAGGGTTTTTATGAAACTCCTCCCTATTGAATAAACCGCCTTCTTTTCTTACGTGATAATCGGCACTGCTAATTTGTACATACACAGCCTCATTGTAAGTGTTTGTAAGGAAATCTCTAGGATTTACTTTTCGTATACCTGCTGTGTCAAGTGTTTCCATAGCGCCACGCGCCACACGGCCACCACCTGTTAAAATAATTTTAACGGGAGGGAGCTTGACTTTTCTCAGTTCAATCTTAAGATCATTGATATCAAAACATTCACTGGCTTTTCGCATTTCGAATAAGCTATAACGCCTACCATAAGTAAGCAGACCATTGTAGGCCCCAACTATGCCTGCAAAGCGACCAAAAGCAACTAACCGATTATTAAGCTTATCCTTTAATCCTTCATAGTCCACCAATCTTATTTTTGCCTCAAGTATCGCCTGAAGTAATTTTTTATTGTAAGGTTGTTTTTTTGTAGTGTGCGAAAAAAACAAATAGGTCTTTTTTGGAATTAAATCGGGAATTGGCACTTCCTTAATTCCCATCAGTATTTCGCAATCGTTTACATCGGGGCTTACCTCAATTCCTTTTTCTCGATATTCATCATCGGTGAATGCCCTTACCGAGCTCTCCTGAACCACCACTTTAACGTGTGGGTAGCGCTGCTCTATTTCTATAACCTGAAGAGGACTAAAAGGAACACGCTTATCTGGTGGTGTTTTGCCTTCTTTGATAATTCCAATACGAATGATTTCCATAATTCTGAAAAGGTTCAAATGTAGATACCTTTACGAAATTTACTATATTCTATAACGGAATGAATAATAAGAATGAGGCTGTCTCAAAAGTTAAGGAATGACGTTTTTCTGAGCGAAAGCGAAGAATCTTATTAGATTAAACTTAAAATAAGGGATGTTTCGCTCTCGCTCAACAAAACGTGTCACTTTTGAGACGGCCTCGAAGGGAAAAACAAATTCTAATAATTTAGCGTGAGAAATACGATTTTTTGGATGCCAATTGCATTGCTTGTGTCAGGATGGTGTATGTATTTCTTTGTGCACAGCTTACTGGCTGCCGACACCACTAAGGAGTTTTTTAAACGAATTTTGGGTGAGAGTTTTAAGTTTTATCGAATAGGGTATGTGGTGTTCTCCTCCATTGGACTTTTACTTTTACTCTTTTTTAACACTAATATTTCTTCTGACTATTTATTTGACCATGAAGGAATTGCACGTTATTTGAGTTTGATGTTTGCAGCTTTTGGAGTTATTGTGATAAAGATCTCGTTTCGTTCGTATCAGTTTTCTGAATTTATGGGATTGAGCACTAAAGGGGAATCATTTACAACCAATGGAATATTAAGCAGTGTTAGACATCCAATATATTCTGGTACTATTCTTATTGCACTAGGATATTGGCTGTTCAATCCGACAGTGCCAACAACTGCTTCGTTTGTTTGTATTTTAGCGTATTTACCTATTGGTATTTATCTGGAAGAAAAGAAATTGGTAAGACAATATGGAGCGCGCTATGTCAAATACAAGCGGGATGTTCCTGCTTTAATTCCGAGACTATTTTGAAGGGCTATTTTTTCTTCTTCTTCTCTTTTTTTAAGGTCTCCTCTCGCTCTGTCAACTTTTTGTCTTCCACGTTTTTGTCCAGGAATTCATTTACCTTTTCGATATCCATATTGGATTTGATTTCTCCGAACTGGTTTATCGAAATTTCTAAACCTGACAAATCCTTATGAACCCTTGGCTTGCCTTGTTTTTTGCTGGATTTGTCACTCTTTTTGGTCATAATGGTAAGATAATAGTTTTAGCCTCATTTTCCTCCCAAAGTATCCAGGGCATAGGATAGTCTCGAACTCACTTCACTACCGCCAAGCAGGGCCATAGTTACCATCAGGTCGGGGCCGGAAGCACCGCCTGTCAACGCCAACCTTAAAGCCTGCATTATTTTCCCCTGTGGAATGCCAAGCTGAGTAGTCGTATTCTCAAGTGCTGTTGCAGCCGTGTCAGCAGTTAGCGTTTCTGAATTTGTAATAGCGCTTTTTAAGGCAGTTAAGACAGCAATAGCTTCTTGGTTCCATTTTTTAGAAGCTATTTTCTCATCAAAAGATTTTGGGGCGATAAAAAAAACTTTCCCAAGTTCAGCAATGTCTTTAGGGAAAGTGATGCGTTCGCGCAATGCTTTGGCGATGGCATTGGCTTTTTCAGTTTCGCAATCAATACCATCCGTTTTTAAGTCAGCAATAAGAATTTGTCCAAGCTCCTCATCGGTTTTGGCTCTAAGGTATTGTTGATTAAACCAGTTGGCTTTTTGGATGTCAAATTTTGCTCCTGCCTTTCCAATCCTTTCAATTTCAAAGACACTTGCTAATTCCTCAAGTGTGAAGAGTTCTTGTTCGGTTCCTGGGTTCCACCCCAAAAACGCAAGAAAATTTATAAGCGCATCAGGTAGATATCCTCGTTCTTTAAAGCCTTCTGCCAATTCATTTGTTTTTGGATCTGCCCAATTCAGTGGAAAAATGGGGAATCCCATCTGATCCGCATCTCTTTTACTGAGCTTTCCTTTTCCGTCCGGTTTCAGCAATAGAGGTAAATGAGCAAACGCTGGCATTTCATTTTCCCACCCTAGAAATTTATAGGTAAGTACATGTACTGGAGCTGAGGGGAGCCACTCTTCACCACGAATCACGTGGGATATTTTCATCAAATAATCATCCACTACATTGGCAAGATGGTAGGTAGGCATGCCATCAGACTTCATCAGCACCTTGTCATCTATTTGAGACGTGCTAACAGTAACTTTTCCCCTGATCAGATCATTGACTTCCACCTCTTCAGAGGCTGGCACTTTTAATCTTATCACGTAAGGTGTCCCGTTCTTTATTTTTTCGTTTACCACATCCTCTGTCAGGGTTAGAGAATTTTTCATCTCCATCCTTGTAGTACTATCATATTGAGGGTTGGCTCCTTTCTGTGTTTTCAGACGGTTACGCATGTCTTCTAACTCCTCCGAGCTATCAAATGCGTAATAGGCGTGGCCGTCATTGAGTAATTGCTGCGCATATTTTGCATAAATATCTTTGCGCTCAGATTGCCTGTAGGGCGCATGTGGCCCCCCATTATCCGGCCCTTCATCGATTTCAATTCCAACCCACCGTAAGGCACTCTTAATATATTCCTCGGCTCCTGGCACATACCTGTTTTGGTCAGTATCTTCAATTCTAAGGATCATTTTGCCGTTGTACTTACGCGCGAGTAAGTAATTGTATAAGGCGGTGCGTACACCCCCAATATGAAGGGCGCCTGTAGGGCTTGGGGCAAATCGAACTCTTACTTCTCTCATTAAATCAGTAGCTGCTAGTTTAATTTCAAAGGTAAGAAATCCGATGGGTGATTAAGTGAGAACTTCTAAAAGGGTTTGCCGGGTAAGCTTTAATTGAATCTTAAAGTTGGACCAAGTGACCCAATGAACAACTCCTAAAATTATGAATGAAAGCGTCAAGTATAAGAAAGACTGGTATTGATAGCTTGTAAAGAACCCAGCCAACATTATGAATAAACTCCAGAAAAGGAGGAACATCTTCGTTACAGGAAATAGTGTGTAGGTTACAAAAATGATGCAACCGGATGAAGTAGTTTCAATTCGCCCAACCACAAGTGGGATGTAGTTATTTGGCCTTGAGATTTTAAGCGAAATTCTAAATCCATTCTCTCTCATCCACCCCGAAAACCGAAATTGAGTGCCCTCCTGATTCTGCAACAATACTTTATTGGTGGTGACTTTTTGAATCTTCTGTATGGCCTCCAGTGATGGCTGATTCAGAACAAAAGTTTCATAGTGAGAAGGGAGTAAGGTCACTTCACTGCTATACAGGAAATTTCAACGTTTACATCTTTTGGAAGCCTGCTAACTTCTACCGTTTCTCTAGCCGGAGGGTTCGATTTGAAATACTGTCCGTAGGCATCATTAACTTTTGGAAAGTTGTTCATGTCGCTGAGAAAAATTGAACATTTTACCACATTTGAGAAACCCATTCCAGCCTCTTTTAAGATGGCCTCAAGATTTTTCATCACCTGATTGGTTTCTGCTATGATGTCATCTGAAATTATTTTGCCAGTGGTGGTGTCAATTGGAATTTGCCCTGAAACGAACAGCGTATTACCAGCCATGATTGCCTGACTGTAAGGGCCGATAGGTTCTGGGGCGTTGGATGAATAGACTACTTCTTTTGCCATAGCTGTGGGTTTATTACTTTTGGTCAAATATCTTAATTTTTGACCCAACTGCCTTAGCACAATATGAATATTCTTGTAATTGGAGATGCTAAACACATGGACGAGTGCAAAGCGAAGTTCGGGGAAAAGCATACTTATCAACTGGAGCACGGGCATCAACAGGCAGAAAGTTCATTTTCTAAGAATGATCTTGTTTTCGATTTTATCATCGATGAATCTCCGGAGCAGATGGAGATTTATCATGATCACCCGGGAGTAATCGCTTTTCTCAACACCACCAAAATAAGTTTATTGGAATTAGTAACTGCGTTCGCAGGTTCGATACAATGTACATTGTACGGTTTCAATGGGCTGCCAACATTTCTCAACCGAGATATTCTTGAGGTAGCCTTATTAAATGATAAGAAACCAAAGATACTGGAGGAGGTTTGTAATAATCTTGAAACAAAATATTTAGTTATTGATGACAGAGTGGGAATGGTGACCCCAAGGGTTATTTGTATGATTATCAACGAGGCTTATTTCACCTTTCAGGAAGGTACGGCTACCAAGGAGGATATTGATATGGGTATGAAATTAGGCACCAACTATCCCTTTGGGCCTTTTGAATGGAGTGAGCGCATCGGCATAAAACATGTTTATGAGCTCCTGGATGCAGTGTATGAAGACACAAAAGATGAGCGCTACAAAATATGTCCTTTGATGAAAAAGGACTACCTCAAGAGTTTTACTCTACAGTAACAGATTTTGCCAAATTCCTTGGCTGATCAACGTTACATCCTCTCAATACGGCCATGTGATATGACAGCAGTTGCAAAGGAATAACAGAAATCAATGGCATTAAAGGCTCAAGCGTAGCAGGTATTTCGATCACATACTCAGACATTTGGGGAATCAATGTATCACCTTCAGTAACTACAGAAATGATCTTTCCCTTACGGGCTTTTACTTCCTGGATATTCGATACGATTTTTTCGTACGAACTATCCTTTGTAGCGATGAAAACTACGGGCATCTCTTCATCAATTAATGCAATAGGTCCGTGTTTCATTTCTGCTGCAGGGTAACCTTCTGCATGGATGTACGAAATCTCCTTAAGTTTTAAGGCTCCTTCAAGTGCTACCGGGAAATTGTATCCTCGGCCTAAATAAAGAAAATTGGTTGCGTCTTTAAAGGTCTCTGCAATTTCCAGAATCTGAGGATCGTGCTCCAATACTTTCTCTACCTTGCTTGGTAGGTTTTCCATTTCTACCAAAAGTTGCTGATACTTTTGTTCGGTAATAGAACCCTTTTTATGAGCTACTATTAAAGCAATCATATACAATACAGTGAGCTGGGCTGTGAATGCTTTTGTGCTGGCAACACCAATTTCAGGTCCAGCGTGGGTATAAGCCCCAGCATGAGTTGCACGTGGAATAGAAGATCCTACTACATTACAAACTCCAAAAATGATTGCTCCTTTGGATTTCGCAAGTTCAATGGCAGCCAATGTATCGGCCGTTTCCCCAGATTGAGAAATTGCAATCACAACATCTCCTTCATTAATAACCGGGTTTCTGTATCTGAATTCAGAAGCATATTCCACTTCAACAGGGATACGGCAAGTTTCTTCAAAGAAATATTCAGCAACCAGACCTGCGTGCCATGAAGTTCCGCAGGCAATGATTACGACCCTATCTGCATTTACAAGTGCGTTCACATACTCTCTTAGCCCTCCGAGTACTAAACGCCCTGTTGACGAGTCAAGCCTTCCTCTCATGCAATCCATAATAGACTTGGGTTGCTCAAAAATTTCTTTAAGCATGAAGTGTTCAAAGCCACCTTTCTCAATGGCCTCCAGTTCCATATCCACTACCTGGACATAAGGTGTGAGTGGCAAATTAGATGTGTCCTTAATCTCAAGCTTACCATCCTTAATAATTGCTATTTCCTGATCGTTGAGATAGACTACTTCGTTGGTATATTCAATAATTGGGGTAGCATCAGATGCCATGAAAAACTCATCTTTACCTACGCCAATTACAAGTGGGCTCCCCTTTCGGGCAGCAATAAGGAGATTAGGATCATCCAAAGACATCACTACAATTGCATAGGCCCCCACCACTTTTGTTAACGCCAGACGAACTGCTTCATCCAGCGTACAGTTTTCATTTTCTTTGATGTCTTCAATAAAATGAATAAAAACCTCTGTGTCTGTATCACTTTGAAAGATGTGCCCTTTGTTAATAAGATCCTGCTTAAGCGCGCTATAGTTCTCAATTATTCCGTTATGGATAATGGCAAGTTTTTTTGTAGCTGAATAGTGTGGATGCGCATTGCCATCGTTGGGCTCACCGTGGGTTGCCCATCGAGTATGGCCCATTCCAATATGACTTTTAAGGTCTAAGCCTTTAAGCGAGTTCTCTAACTCAGATACTTTTCCTTTCTTTTTGTAAACATTAAGGCCTCCATTCATAAGAGCAATTCCCGCGCTATCATATCCACGGTACTCTAATCTTTTTAAGCCTTTGATGATAACCTCCTGAGCTTGTCTAGGGCCGAGGTATGCTACAATTCCACACATGTTATAATTATTTGGTTACCGATGGTACGGTGTAAAAAATTTTCAACTTGACATTGTCTTTATTGAAAACGGTCCTGTTTACAGATTTCCCAATTGAAGGAGCAGTTCCTACATTTTGTGGAGTAAACCCGACAAGGGCAAAGTTGGTATATCTAAACTCGGAATCTTTCACTTCATACAATGTTTGGAAGAAATCAGTTAGATCAGCGGTATATCTTAACTTTTCCTTATTGTATATAAGATCAAAAAATGAACCTGTTATTAATTGGTTGATCTTTTGTCCAATTACATACCAACCATCTTCATCAGCAGTCATAGATGGGTAAAGGGGTAAGGTGGCATCTGTATCAACCGCACTATTAAAATTAACGAACTCATTGGATGTATTCAGATATCGAAGTCTTAACGCTGAAGGGGGTGTAAAAGGAGTTGCATCATCTACGTCAATTGATAACTGCACTGAATTGAAAACCAGATTGGGGATAGTGTCTGCAAACTCGAGGAATTTGTCAAAATTCACTTTTGTAGTTACCGGATCACCAGATTGATAATAACGATTTCCATCCAGTTCAACTTCAATCCCAGGATTGGGTAATGCTGTAAACGGGGTTCCGGATCTGTCCGCAGAAATATTACTAAAACCAATAAGCCCAGAGTTAAATAGGGAGAAATCGATTGTCTTTCTAATTGTTCCCCCGTTGGTGGCATCAGGTTCATCATAGGTGAGTATCAGTCTGGATTTAGAAAATTTAACTGAATCTATATCTGGATTAAACCCAAGAACTTTGGAATCAGTTGAACCTGGACGTATTATAAGGCCTTTAAAAATTCTTCTAAACCTACTTAAAGTTGTGTAATCGGCAGTTTGGTTTCTGGCCGCTGCAAATAATTTAGCGGAAAAAGTTGTATTCAATTGAATTCTAAGCGTATCAATTAATTTGTGATCCAGTTTAGCCGGATCATTTACCAGATCATCAGCTTTTTGATCAAAGCTTGAGGGGTCAATTGTGAAAACTGTTGATCCGATTGGATTTGGATCATAGGGAATACTAGTGTTAAAATAATAGGGTTGATATCCGGATACACGTTGAATACTTCTTGGAAGTTCACTTACTGGAGCAGTAATGTGAGGTATACTGTCTAGTAGTTCGTGTACTGAAAAAGTATTTGTGGATGTAACACCATTTCCATATTGATAAAAGTCAGGGCTCAGCACTAAATATCCAGAGACAAGTGTAGCTGAGGAGGAAATAGAGACTACAGGAGTGACTGGGCCAAACTGTGTATACGCTTCCGCTGTTATCTCTCCAAACGTATTATCTACATACCTACCAACCAACAATCTCGGATTAGCCGAATGAGTGAGGTTGTTG
>JBATLM010000019.1:0-22285 GCA_049289315.1 Cyclobacteriaceae bacterium | reverse complement strand
ATTTCTACTAGACTCAGTCATTTAAAAGTGAAGCAGTTAGAAAAAGTAAAAGAAGAGATAATTAACGACACCAATAAAAAGGACATAGTAAGAAGATTCTTTAAAGACGTCAAGAAATTTTGCAAACAAATAGGAGTAGAATGAAAAGAAAGATATTATTAATAGAGCCAGATTATGAGAACAAATACCCACCCATTGGGCTAATGAAAATATCAACTTATCACAAGCTTTTGGGTGATAGGGTTCAATTCTTTAAAGGTAATGTGAATGATTTAGTAATAAATGGAAGGTCGAACGATACTATCAAATCATTAAAAAAACTTGACGCCAGAATAAAGTGGGAATTGCATAAGCCAGATTTAATAAAATATTTCAAGTGCAGAAAGGAGACAGAACTTAGGAAGTTTATAAACCAATTCCGTGTACAACTAAGAAAGCCACTTAAGAAAATCTTAAAAGAACATTCATCCAGCAAGCCATCCCAGCAATACAACAGGGTTTATGTAACAACTCTATTTACATTCTATTGGAGAGTAACGGTTAAAGCCATCAAACAAGCAAAGAATCTAGTGACAGATGAGCATGACCTTCATGTAGGAGGCGTAATGGCTTCTCTCCTCAAAGGTGAAATAAAGGAAGCCACCGGAGTAGAGCCTTTTAGTGGTCTACTGGATAAGCCAGGAGTCCTGGATGCTAATGATTTAATTGTTGACGATCTACCACTTGACTATTCTATTCTAGAGGAAATTAATTATGAATACCCAACAGGGAGTGCATACATAACCTTTATGACTAAAGGATGTACCCGAAAATGCGCATTCTGCTCAGTCCCTATCCTAGAACCAGAGTACAAGAATAAAATTCCAACAATTGATAAGTTTAATGGTATTAAAGAGTCCTTTGGCGAGCAAAGACATCTATTATTAATGGATAATAATGTCCTAGCTTCGCCTCGTTTCGAAGAAATTGTTGATGAAATTATTCAAATGGGATTTTACAAGGGTGCAAAATACCTACAACCAAACCTCCTAGATATTACTATACGAAATTTAAGAAGTGGGGTCAACGATGTTGGATACAAAAGGAAGGCAATTAAACTACTAACAAATTTTGCACATAAACTTCAGGGCAAAAGAAAAATGCTTGTGGATGAAACCCTTGCTACTTACAATATCTGTAATAATCCCGATGTTAAGAAAAGCATAATCTACAAGGTTTATAAAATACTAGGACCCATTTATGAAGAAAAACGTTATAAGGGTGAAGTAGATAGGTATGTAGATTTTAATCAAGGCATTGATGCTAGATATGTGAATGATAAAAACATGTCCTTAATCAGCAAAATAAACATCAATCCTCTTAGAATTGCTTTTGACTTTATTGGGATGCGAGAACAATACATCAACGCAGTGACGCTAGCTCACAAGTATCATATTACTCAGCTGTCAAATTACCTTCTATATAATTTCAAAGATAAGCCTGAAGATTTATATGAGCGCCTTAGAATTAATGTTGAGCTGAATAAAAAGTTTGGTCTGAGAATATTCTCATTTCCAATGAAATATATTCCATTATTTGGAGAAGATGCAAAAAGTAGAAAATATATAGGCCCTAATTGGAATAAAAAATTCATAAGGGCAATACAAAGTATATTAAACGCTACCAAAGGAATTGTTGCTCCAGGTCCCAAATATTTTGATATGGCATTCGGTAAGAATCTGGAAGAATTCTGGGAGCTACTTTATATGCCTGAAACATTCATCATCTACAGGAATAAGTTTGCAGAAGCAGGACTTACAGAAGATTGGCGTCAAAAATTCAATAGTCTTAATGATGAGGAAACAAGAGTTGCGAAAACACTTATTGAGAAATGTGACTTTACTAATATTATGGCACTATCAATTAACTCAAAAGTTTCGCAGGTTCTTAAATACTACACAATCAACGAAAAGGCGCTAAGTAGTGTTGACGTCTCAAGAGAAAAACTAGCTGCAAAATTTAATAAACTAATCGAAAAAGATTTGTTTATCAATCTTACTTTAACCTATGATTTTGAAGGCAGTCGTAAAGATAATACTGATATATTAAGTATAGTCTAATGAAATTAATCTTTCGAATTTAGATTTTCATATTTATAACCTTTCTCCTTCAATAGGCTCTTAATGTAGTTAGATGCAAAATGTAACGCAACGCTGGCAATTGAAATAGTGATATAAATGAATACCGAATTATTACCTAGGTACTTAGAGCCGAGCAATAAATAGACAGTATTCACTAAGCATATTATTAAGAAAATAGGATCTTTTGGATTATAGAAATTCGGCTTTGACATAATGGTTGGGAGAGATTGAAATTTTCTCTTTATTTCATTATTAATGCCTTGAAGAAAGTAATACCTGACGCCATTTACTGTCCTAGCGTATAAAACCGCATCATGTTTCAGATCTATGGTAACCAGATAAAATAAAAATCCAATTATTCCTAAAATAATTAAAAGGACCCCAAACATCTCAATTGTCATGAATCCATTACTATCCTTTAACAAGGCAAGTAAAACTATTGGGACAGAGAAGAAAATGGTGTAGTACCTAAAAAAAAGTGCAAATTGCTTTTGAGCTTCAAAGTGAGCTCTTGATATATTCTCATATTCCTTAAACAGAAATTCCTCTAGGTTTGTCATAGGCTTAAAATTACCAAAGATGAATATACTAATTTTACTTTATTTAATAAATAGGTATAAAGGTTAATCTGCTATGGTCAAAATCAAATACCGCATTAGAGTTGGGGACGAAAATCCAAATAAAAATTGCTGAAATAATCAGATTAAATGAAAGAAATAACTGTTAATAATTATCACGTTGCCTTTAACAGCATGTCCGAATTATAAAAACCCACCTAAAGACAATATCAAAGAAATAGTCTGAAAAAGTTTAATGGAACGTACAAGACCTATGCACCAATACCCCTACCGCCCCAGCCCTTTTAAAAAAATAAGAATATGAAAACTCACCATTCCATTATTATCATCTCGCTACTAATTCAAATACTAATTTCCTGCAAAGACACCGCAGAAGATACGCCAACTATAGGACTTGTTGGAAGTTGGATTGAAGTTAGTCGTACCACTTCTGATTGTGCAACACCTTCTCACAATGGTTCCACAGTTTGCACCAACTCAAATACTTGTCAAACTTATAAATTCACGGCAACTTCAATAACATGGTCATCTCCAAATGACACACCCATTAATGGAACCTATTCGGCCACTAATTCTAAAATTGAAATTAGCTGGAACAATGGAGGTACAGGGAGTGATATAAATTACAAGGTCGATAATATTACTTTAACTCTTACTTACCAAGATAGTGGTGGCTCAACAGTATGCACTGCAACTGAAACCTATAAGAGGTTATGAAAATCAATTACCAAAAAAAAATTTTATATATCAGACGCAAAAAACCTATACACCCCAACCGCCCCATACCCTATCAATTTTATAAAAGTCCCCTATTCGATGGGTTAATCAAATAGAAAAGTTGAATTGACTTAAGAGTTTGATGAAGGTCGTATTTGGCCTACCCGCCATTTCACCTGAGACGGATTAAGCCAAATACTGACCTTCATGGGTGTGAACTTCTAATTAAGATTTGACTAAATGGTTAGAGTGGGCAGGTTATAAGGTGTTCGCTCCATCTCGCGGCCACAAGTGCGCCATCCCTCACAATCACAAGATGCTCTCCATCACACATTCCATTACAGGCATCTTAAGATTGTTCGCCTAAAGGTGGCTGCGCCAGGCTGTCACACTTGTGGCTATCGCTTCGATTCCGCTCACGTCAACTCTCGGTCCTTCAAGCCCACCTCTTTCGGTCGTCCTCATTACACTCCATTACACGGTATTCGCTCCAACGCGCTTGAGTTTCACAATTGAATTCTGATACTATTAATAGACTATGTTCCTGTAAAGTGAAAATGAATCCACCCTGGCTCATTCCGCTTCATTGCGTTTCATTCCGTCCTCCCTCAATCAGTAAGCTTGAAGTACCTGCGTTGAGCCATTTTTGTGCGAGCCTGCGGGCCGATTCGGGCTTCAGGGCTGTCATGATTATTGTAGCCAACCCACTTACCAAAGCCAAACAATAATACACGCCAGCCCTTCGTAAATAATTCGTTGCGCCTTCGTTCCTCAGGCTCTTAACTCATACCCGAATCGACACTCGCAGGACTCACTACCGAAACGTCCGTTCGTCCTTAGCGGCTCGCAAGAACTAGTGCAGGTCAAACATTGACACATCTCCTATAAAGGCAAGAAGTAACAACTCAAATTGAATAGAAGCCCCCACCTGAGAGCTCGTACGTACGACAACCTAATCTCTATTATATATTCTCTTGACCGCAGAGTCCGTCTTCGTCAACATTTACTAACTCAGTTCTAATGGCCTGAACCTTTAATATGCCTTTAATTAAATTATGCGGGAAACTAAAAAAGGCTGCTACAGTCAAGTAACAGCCTTGTAATCAAGCTCTCCCTCTAGGACTTGAACCTAGGACCCTCTGATTAACAGTCAGATGCTCTAACCAGCTGAGCTAAGGGAGAATAGACCCCGAAAAACGGGAGTGCAATATTAAGGGTTTGCGCCTAAAATCACCAAAACTACTCCCTATTTTTAATCGGATTTAAATGTTCCTTCTCGATTATTTGCTTTTTCTAAAGTCCAAAGGGGGTTCACGATCTCCAACCAATGATTCATATTTAAAGTCCTTGCCCCGTTTTGCCTCAAATTCTTCTTTCGCCTTGGCTATATTGGCGGGATTCAGAAATAAATCTACCCCCGTCATGGCCATTACTTTGGCTGCATTGATCATCCCTTTAAAACCAATGCTCATCCCTGAACATGCCACATTTTGCCAGCTATGGCCTGGTGTTCCAGGTACAGCGGTAGCAGTGCCGAGCGCTACGGTGGGTACCAACCAGCTTATGTCCCCTACATCTGTGGAGGCAGGAAAAAATCCTAGTTTATAGTCTTGCACTTTCTGAGCGTCCTCAATAGGTGGAGCTTTGAAACCGAAACTTTCCTGCATTTTTTTGGCAAAAGCCACTTCTTCAGGTGTGTAATTAACACCACCCACTTTAGTTAAATTGGCATGTTGCAGCTTTGCCAATGTTTCGTTGGGAAGGAGGTTATAGATGCCTGAAATCACTTCAATTTTCACGGTGGTTTCTGTACCCATTGCACCGGCTTCAGCTGCTTTCACTACACGATTCCAAAGGTCCTTTACGTCTTCTACTTCAGGGCTTCTAACGATATACTCCACTTCGGCATAATCGGGAACTACGTTGGGTGCTTCTCCACCTTTTTTGATCACATAGTGTATGCGCGATTCTTGAGGTACATGCTCTCGCATGAGATTCACCATGTAGTTCATAGCCTCCACACCATCGAGTGCAGAGCGGCCACGGTGCGGGGCTGCTGCTGCGTGGGCAGACTTACCATAAAATCTGAACATACCCTGCTTTACGGCTAAGCAAGTCTGAGCACTCGCATCATTTTGGCTAGAAGGGTGCCAATTGATGACTGCGTCTACGCCATCCAACAAACCAGCTCTGGCAATATATACTTTCGCTGCTCCTCCCTCTTCCGCAGGAGTGCCGTACAATTTCACTGTACCAGATTTTTTACTTGCCGCTAACCATTTCTTAAGTGCGATGGCAGAAGCACTGGATGCAGTTCCAAATAAATTATGGCCGCAACCTTGTCCATTTCCGCCTTCAACAACAGGTGTTTTGGTAGGAACCGCTTGTTGAGAGAGACCGGGCAAAGCATCGTACTCGGCCAAAATCCCTATCACTGGCTTTCCGGAACCATAGGTGGCAACAAATGCTGTTGGCATTCCGGCTACGCCTTTGTCAATTTTAAAACCTTCTTGCTCCAAAAGGTTTTGAAGGAGAGCTGTGCTTTTATCTTCCAGAAATCCCAGCTCAGCATAATCCCAAATTTCTTTGGCGATTTCGCTGTATTTAGAAAAGTTTTTATCTAGATCGTCAATTATTACTTTTTTCTCTTTGTCGTATTGGGCAAACGCGAAAGTGTTGAGCAGGCAGAAAAGGAGGGTAACTATAATTTTCATGAGTATAAGGTTTATTCTAGAATGATAAATTTATGCATTCCAGAGGTGCTACACCTTTATTTTTTAGGCAATCTGCATTTTGAATAAATCTATGAACCCACTTGAGGTAAAGGAAACATTTGGAGTTGTTGTTCCGTTTAGTAACTTTGAAAATAAAAGTACTTTTATATGCCAAATGAATCGAAGTATGAAGCGGATATAGCCTCCATCCGCAATATGATGGATCGCACAAGCAAATTCATTTCATTGAGTGGATTGTCTGGAGTGCTGGCAGGAGTATATGCACTGATAGGGGCTGGCGTGGTTTATTTTATGGTGCATTTCCCAAGATCTCCACTTAGCTATCGAATCGAGACCATCCAACCATTTGATACTGTTGCTAAGTTGATGGGAGTAGCCTTGGCCGTTTTAGTTGCTTCTATAGGAACTGGTCTATGGCTTTCATCCAAGAAGGCCCAAAAGGCGGGGGTGAAGATTTGGAGCGCAAGTTCCAAGGCGATGTTAGTTAATCTGGCTGTTCCTATTGTATCGGGGGGTATTTTTATATTGATTTTATTAATGAACGGGCATTATGGTGTGGTGGCTCCGGCTTGTTTGGTTTTTTATGGTTTGGGCCTGATTAATGCCAGCCCCAACCTGTATGATGAGATCAGGTACCTGGGTTACTCAGAAATTTTTTTAGGACTGATTTCAGCTGCTCTTCCAGGATATGGATTATTGTTTTGGTCATTGGGGTTTGGTGTACTCCACATCATTTATGGCTCTCTTATGTTTAGCAAGTACGACAGATGACCAATCCATTCGGTAAGCTCGACAAGGTACTTGAACATAGTGTTCGTCTACAGATATTGTCTATTCTGATAGTCAATGAATCTTATGATTTTAACTCACTGAAGGAGGCGCTAGAATTAAGTGATGGAAGTCTGGCAACACACATTAAAGCATTGGAAAGAGAAAAATACATTTTGATTAATAAATCCTTTGTAGGTAAGAAACCCAATACCAGGTATCGACTGTCTGAGAAAGGCAGACAAGCTTTTAAAAAACATATTGACGCTCTTGAATTAATTATTAAAGCACAGAAGAGCTAATTTTTTTACTCAAACACTTTTAAAAACAAAGTACTTTTAAATTAATAAACATGGAAAACTCAAACAATGCAATGAACCTGCTGGATCGATTCAACCGTTGGTTTCAGGAATCGGTCACCATCAAATTATTCTCCATCGGATTTTTAATCCTCATTCTGATGATTCCCCTTTCATGGATAGACGACCTCATTTATGAAAGGCAGGCAAGATCAGGGGAGGTGGTTGCTGAGATTACCAGTAAATGGTCTGGCTACCAATCTGTATGTGGGCCGGTGATTGTACTTCCTTATAAAGTGACTGAGGTAGTTAAGCAGGCAGGGAAGGAGCCAAGGATAGTGGAGTACATCAAAAAGGCATATTTGCTACCGGAAGAATTGAAAATGTCTGGAAAGGTAGATCCGCAGATTTTACACAGAGGAATCTATGAGGCTGCCGTTTATCAGGCTGGCTTGAATGTAAATGCTTCCTGGGTAGCACCGGATCTCAAATCTCTGAACATAGAAGGAATGGTGATGTGGAATGAAGCTTACCTTGTGCTGGGTATTTCAGATTTGAGAGGTATATCGGAAAACCCCACTGTAAAATATGGCGAGCAATTGTTGGTGACAGAGCCTTCCAACGAGCTGGGGTTTAGGTATAATGGCAACATGTCCACAGGCTTGGTTGCAAAATTAAATTGGGGAGATGAAAATAATTTCAATCAGCCCTTTTTCATTCAATTGAATTTTAAAGGAAGTAATGGCCTGGACTTTATTCCTGTAGGTAAAACAACATCAGTAAACGTTTCGGGCCCATGGGCTAATCCAAGTTTCAACGGTGAGTTCCTTCCTGCCTCCCGTTCTATAACGGATAATGGATTTACTGCCGAATGGAAGGTGTTGCATTTTAACAGACCGTTTACCCAACAATGGGTAGAGGATAATAAAAACCTTTCAGGGTCTGATTTTGGTGTTGAGCTACTTATTCCAGTGGAACAGTATCAAAAAAGCATGCGAACTTCTAAATATGGAATTCTGATTATCCTCTTAACCTTTGTTTCGCTATTCCTGGTTGAGATATCGCAACGTATAAAAATTCATCCCTTTCAATACATTCTTATGGGTGCTGCGCTGATTGTCTATTATACTCTATTGTTAAGCTTGTCCGAGCAAGTGGGCTACAACGGTTCTTATGTAATTTCTTCGGTGGCCACAGTGGCACTTCTTACTTTGTATTCGGCTTCCTTTTTGAAACCTAAAAAACTAGTGGGCTTGTTCTCCAGTTTATTGTTGGCGTTCTACAGTTTTATCTACGTGATTATTATCCAGCAAGACTTCTCTTTGTTGACTGGGAGTATTGGGTTGTTTATTGTGATAAGTGCGTTGATGTATCTTACCAGAAAGATCAATTGGTATAGAGAAGCAGTGTAAAAAAGGCTGTCTCAAAAGTTATAAGAGAAGCGCTTTTCTGAGCGATAGCGAAGAATCTTCCCTATTTAGACCTTAAATAAGGGATGTTTCGCTATCGCTCAACAAAACGTAACACTTTTGAGACGGACTCTTTTGATTTATTGTATTACTGTTCTTAGTCTTTGTCCAAAAATGGATATCTATAATCAGTAGGTGTAACAAAAGTTTCCTTAATGGTACGCATCGAAGTCCATCTCAGCAAATTCATTTTTGCACCAGCCTTGTCGTTGGTTCCCGATCCTCGGGCTCCTCCGAACGGCTGCTGACCCACAACGGCACCGGTTGGTTTGTCGTTGATGTAGAAGTTACCGGCTGCGTTGGAAAGTTTCTTAGTGGCAAGATCAATGGCATATCTGTCTTTAGAAATGATAGAACCAGTCAATGCATAAGGAGATGTTTGATCCACTAACTCCAGTGTTTGCTCAAAGTTTTCGGAATGGTATACATATATAGTAACTACTGGCCCAAAAATCTCTTCACACATGGTAGTGGACGAAGGGTCTTTTGTAACCACAACAGTAGGTTCTATAAAATATCCTTTCGATTTATCATAATTGCCACCAGCTATGATTTCGTTTTGTGGATTAGCTTTCGCCTGATCAATGTATCCAGCAATTTTATCAAAAGACTTTTCGTCAATTACTGCATTGATGAAATTACCAAAGTCTTCCGTAGGACCCATTTTCATGGACTTCAAATCTTCCTGAAGATTCTTCTTCACGTCATCCCATAAATTAGAAGGGATGTAACACCTGGAAGCCGCTGAACATTTCTGGCCTTGAAATTCAAATGCTCCACGGCTAATGGCGGTAGATACGGCTTTAGCATCTGCACTTTTATGTACCATGATAAAATCTTTTCCACCAGTCTCTCCAACAATGCGTGGATATGATTTGTATTTGAAGATGTTCTCTCCAATGGTTTTCCAAATCGTTTGGAACACTTTTGTGCTTCCTGTAAAGTGGATACCACCAAAGTCTTTGTGATTAAAGATAACATCTCCTGTAGCTGGCCCGTCAGTATAGATTAAGTTAATTACTCCATCAGGCAGGCCGGCTTCTTTTAGAATTTCCATAACTACATGAGCTGAATAAACTTGAGTATAAGCCGGCTTCCATACTACGGTATTACCCATCATAGCAGCACTGGTCGGGAGATTTACACCAATCGCTGTGAAGTTGAAAGGAGTTAGTGCAAACACAAAACCTTCCAATGGTCTGTATTCCATGCGATTCCAAACACCTGCCGATGAACCTGGCTGGTCGCTGTAAATCTCTGTCATGAAATGCACATTGTATCTTAAAAAGTCAATCGATTCGCAAGAAGCATCAATTTCAGCCTGGAACGCATTTTTAGATTGACCAAGCATTGTTGCTGCGTTGATCTTATGACGATATGGGCCTGCAATAAGATCAGCAGCCTTTAAGAAAATACCAGCTCTGTGCTCCCAGCTTAAATTAGCCCAAAGGTCTTTGGCGGCCATTGCCGCTGAAATAGCTTGTTCTACATGGCTCTTATCACCTTCATGAAATTGCCCTAAGACATGCTTATGATCGTGCGGAGGGGTGATAGAAATTGTTTTTCCAGTTCTTACTTCCTCTGCTCCGATATACATGGGGATGTCTGCCTTGTTGGCACGTGCATCTTCAAGTGCTTTTTTTAGCAGGGCTCTTTCCTTGGTGCCTGGAGCGTAAGAAATAATGGGTTCGTTTTTGAGTGCGGGTACTTTATAAAAACCGTTGGCCATAGTTAATTGAGTAATTTTTGTTCAAAATGAGATAACATCTCCTCGATCAGGAGGGATGCAAAGGTAATCATTTTAAAAACGATTAAAGGATGGATTTAAGTTCAATTAGATTTGAAATTTCGTGCTTCAAATCCGTTTTATGCCCCTTTTTAAGAGGATTGAAATAGACACTATCTATAGAAGCATTGTGTGCTCCTTTAATATCGGTGTTGAGGTTATCACCGATCATAATTACATCTTGCGGCTGATAGCTGCCCTTCCTCATTGCATATTCAAAAATTTCCTTAGCAGGTTTTTTATGACCGGCTGTTTCTGAGGTGATCACGCTATCGAAATAATTAGAAATGCCAGATGATGATAGTTTAGTAGCTTGTATATCATCAAAGCCATTGGTAATGATCAGCATGTTGTACTTCTCTTTCAGATAATCTAATACAACCATGGCGTTGGGTAGCAGGTTCTTTTTAGTAGGAGACAGGGCTACATATTCGCTCGACATTTCGAGGGAGAGGTTATAGTCATCCACACCTAAGGCCAGTAGTATTCGATGAAAGCGTTGGTAGCGAATTACATCGCGATGTATGATCCCTAAATCATATTGATCCCACATCTGCATATTCATCTCCATAAATACTTCAAGCAGGTTGTCAAAGGAGTTAACTCCTTTCTCCTTTAACTTCTTGATTTCGTACAATTCACTAAGCGCTTCAGCACAGTTTTTGTCATAATCCCACAGGGTATGATCAAGGTCGAAGATCACACATTTATAAGTTGAGTCAGTCAAAGCTAGGATTGAGTAAGTGGTCTAATGTTGAGTTTATTAAGTGCAAGTTCTCTGTTAGAATAGAGGGTTTCATACACTTGTTGATCCTTTTGCAAAATAGGATCGCGGCTGATGAACTGAAGTATCTGCTTGATAATATCATGCACCTCGTCCTTTATTTGATAAAACACCCATTGGTTGAATTTCCGAATAGATAAAATATCAGAGTTTTTAAGGTAAACCAGATGACGAGAGGTTTTCGTTTGCGTAAAATCCAGAATGCGTTCCAAATCGCTAATGCACATTTCGCCATTGTTCATGATTAAATTCAGTATGCGCAGCCTGGATGTATCAGAACACGAAAGAAAAATCTGAGCCCCCAGATCGATGTTGAAATGTTTTAACCTCATACCGTTGGTGGAATTATTTCGACCGAAGAATAAGTTTTATTGATCGTTCAAGTTAATACAAAAACATCAATGTAAATGCTCCGTTTAAACATTAGGGCAGTTTACTGGCAATCCTTATCTTTGATTAATTGACTGGGTATGAGGAGTATCAATATAAAGTGGTTTATCTTTTTGCTTGCATTGATTTTGGGCATATCGTCCACCGACAGCTACGCGCAAAGCAAAAAAAGAGTGATTCAGCTTTCAGGAATAATTCTGAGCGAGGACAGTGTTTCGGGCCTGCCGGGAGTCCATATCTATGTACCTAAAGCTGGGCGGGGTACAACCTCTAACCGGACAGGCTATTTTTCGATGCCGGTTTTAGAAGGAGATAGCGTGGTGATCAGTTCGGTGGGATACAATAGAAGGCACTATATCGTACCAAAATCAGTTTCTGAGTATTTGACTGTTATCGTGGAAATGGTGCCAGACGTGACCTATTTGCAAGAGGTAGAAATTATGCCATTCCCCACTGAGGAGGTATTTAAGGAAGCGGTACTCGCATTGAATATACCAATGGATAATGGAGTAGATCCAAGAGCAATGAATGCTGAGTTACTTGCCCTGATGTTGCGAACAACACCGATGGATGGCGCAGCCAATTATCGTTATTATATGGATCAGTATACTGGATCGGTCAATGATCGCTTTCAACCCAGAACGAATCCATTTCTAAACCCTTTTAATTGGGCGAGGTTCTTCCGTGATTTAAAGAGGGACAAAAATTAGCATCTGCACTTTTTGGACTCTTCTCCGTTGTCAAAGTACGTTTTAGGAACTCCTATTTTATGGTGAACTCAACCTCAGTGAAATAGCTAACACGATGGGCTACAGCAGCGTTGCTCACCTATTGGGTCAATTCAAAAAGGTGACCGGTCTAACTCCTTCCGAGTTAAAAAATAAAGAACAATAGATCAGCAGCGTAAACCTCTGGATGTCGTTTCTTGAAACTTTAAATGGAATACATATCTCTTGCTAAGAAACGTTATGGGAATACGATTATGGTTTACTATCAGGTATAACCAATGTGGGAACTTCAAAATATATTTTTTGACTACTGTTAATCCCCAGTAATTTCTCCCACCATGTGTTTTTCTTTTGCATTTGGCAGATGAGGTCAGGAGAGTATTTTGTTATAACCTCAGCAAGTTCCTTTACCGTTGAATGGACGAGTTCAAACTTACGGGTAAAGTCAATTTTCGAATTGCCAAGTGTTATTCCATATCTAAATAGCATTTTTTTTATGCTTTGAACACAATCAACAACAGTTAATTGATTTTTGCTATGATCGAGGATTTCGAGAAGTGGCATAAGAGATTTTTCATGAATTGGTCTCCCATCCCTAATCATCAATACTTTGTTGGGTGTCATGGGCATGATCATAGAAGGGACATAAAGGCATGGTGTTTCCATATCATTCCCCTTGGCAATTTTTTCGTTTTTATCCAATACTAATACGTGAGAAGATGTTTCATGCATCCTGTTTTTTAATGTACATACAGGATCTCCAATGGCAACGTAAGTACTGGTAACATTGACTCCGAAATTGTTTATTATTTCTTTTACAGAGCTTAATTTTTTATAGGCCTTAGATTCTGCTTTTCGAATCTCATGCTGCACAGTTAAAGGACTCTCAGTAATAGAATAGTTATCGCTTTTTAAATTGTGAAATAAGTCAATTGTCCCTTCACACATACGGGCGACATGCATCGCATATCTCAAAGCGTTGTATGAAGACAATGAAAAATCAATAGGGACAAATAACCTGAGATTGTTCTTCCTGGTCGAAGCCTTCTCCTTTATGGCTTGGTGTTTTCTTACAATTGGATTTTCTATCATACCCTCTTGATGTTTTTAGATGACATCTTCTAGTAATTGAGATTTGACGTTATTAGTGGATGGCTTCACTTCTTGCTGCTTGGAGTCAATAAAAGTGACTTCGATGTCTCTGGACTTAGCGGTCTTTCTGAAATTGTTAATGATCTCTAGCACATCATAATCAATGTTTACCGATCGACTTATGTCGATAGTTACATGACAACCATTTCTAACATTATTGAGCTCATTGAGTATAGCGCCTTTGTTTAAAAAATAGACTTCTTCAGCGAGCGTCATTTTAACACGATTCTTACCACTGCTACTTTCCACGTTAAGGAAATGTGAGTTTTTGAAACTCCTACGGAGAATAATTATTAGAGATACTGCAAAACCTAGCACAATTCCTGTTAATAAATCGGTTACTACCACTCCAACCACAGTAACAACAAAGGGTAAGAATTGGCCCCATCCTAATTGGTACATTTCCTTAATGCTTTCCGGCTTGACCAACTTAAACCCAACTACTAATAATATTGCGGCCAAGACTGCAAGTGGAATCATATTCAAAATCCCTGGAATTGTAGCAACACAAATAAGCAGGAAAATACCATGAAGGACTGCTGATAACTTTGTCTTTCCACCAGACTGAATATTTACCGAACTTCTAATAATTACCTGAGTTACAGGAATTCCTCCTATTAAGCCGGCCGTCATATTTCCAACTCCTTGTGCCACCAGTTCTCTATTTGTATTCGTTACTCTTTTTTGCTTGTCAAGGTTGTCGGTTGCCTCCACCGATAAGAGTGATTCAAGACTGGCAACCACCGCAATAGTAAATGCAACAATCCAAATATCGGATTGAAGAATATAGGTAAAGTCGGGAAGTGTGAATTGCCCCATAAACTGAGTTACATTGTCAGCTATAGGTACATTTACTAGGTGTTGCTGCTCCAGTGAAAGTATGGGAAAATACTTATGCGCTAATAATTGATAGATAATGCCAAAAACCACCACTACTAAAGGTCCTTGAATCAGCTTGAAGAATGTATGTTTTTTAGATAAAAAATTATCCCAAATAAGTAGAATGGCTAATGATACCATAGAAACTAATATCGCGCCTGGTGATATTGCATCTATCATAGCCACTATCTCAGAAAAGGTATTTTCTCCATCAGCTTGAAGGAAAGTCATATCCCCTTCGTAGTCACTATCATATCCAAAAGCATGTGGAATTTGTTTTAGAATGATGATAACTCCAATAGCAGTTAGCATACCCTTAATAACAGATGAAGGAAAATAATAGCCAATAATTCCAGCTTTTAATACGCCCAGTATAATTTGAATTAAGCCAGCCAGAACTACAGCCAAAAGGAAAGCTTCGAATGCCCCTAACTTTTCTATGGAGCTCAGTACAATAACCGTAAGTCCGGCAGCAGGGCCACTTACCCCCAGAGCGGAATTACTAATTAAACCTACCACAACACCCCCAACCACTCCTGCTATGATTCCTGAAAATAGGGGTGCCCCACTTGCTAACGCAATACCCAAACACAGTGGTAGTGCAACAAAGAAAACTACAATACTTGCTGGCAGGTCACTTTTTAAATGTGAAAAAATATTTTTTTCTTGATTGAAATTAGGCATTGCATCAAATGGATTTAATTCAATGCAAGAGTACGAATGTGATATTAGACCCGGATAAGACTCAGATTAGAATTCAATTAGAATTAAAAAAATGAGTCTGAGCAATAGGTAATGTAACAATTACCTCAGTTCCTTTGTTAATAACTGAATGAAATTCCATGGTGCCTTTGTGCAGCCCCATAATTTTAGATGTAAGCGGGATTCCTATACCTACACCATCGATTTTACGAGCATTATGTGCGCGGTGGAAAGGCTGAATTAGTTTGGGAATATCCTCTGCAGGAATACCTATTCCTTCATCTCTAATCGTAACAATAACCTCCTCCTTGTTGGCTTGTAGTGTAATATAAACTGGCTTGTTGTATGAAAATTTGCACCCATTCTCGATTAAATTCATGAAACTTGTCTCAAGTAAATGGGCATTTCCGCTGATTAGGAAATCATTGCGGACTTCACCATCAAAATAGATTTTATAATCTTCACTCAGATAGTTTAGTTTTTCAAGGCAGGAGTTTAATACTTCTTTAATGCTAATTGGGTGCATTGCTAAAGTAGATTGCTTTGTGCTGATAGCTGATAGTTTTAGCAAGTTGTTGACCAACTTGTTGAGCCTGTCAGCTTCTTCCGTTATAACCTTGAAGGAGTTTATATATTCTTCCTTAGATCGGGGCCGCTCCAGAACATATTCCGATTCGCCAATAATAATGGTGAGTGGGTTCCTGATTTCATGGGAGGCACTATCAATAAAGGAACGTTGCTTTTCAAATGCCTCCGCAACTCTGTCCAATAGACTATTGAATGCAATGGAAAACTCTCCCAGTTCGTCATCAGGATTCTCTACTTCCAATCTTTCATTTATATTATTGGCACTAATGGAGTTTGCCTTTTTAATTTTTTGAAGGATAGGATTGAGGATGTATTCTGAGATGCCATAGCTGATCATGATCATTGCCAAAATACAAGTTGCAATACCAATGAATATTATGGTGAGAAAGTGATCCATTAGCCTTATACCAAAGTTATCTACCGCGGTGAGTATGACGAGATAGTCTTTTTGCTTGACATGGAATACTTTTCCAGCTCCCTGCTTGTTGCCAGATGTATAGAATGCTTCGCCATTTGTGATGAGATTCTCTAAAAAACTTTCGGGATAATTCTGTTGCAGTTGGGAGCGAAAGCCCTCTGTTAGCTCAGACACCTCCTCTGTTTCTTCAGGTAGTTTATTAAGAAATTGATCTTGAATGGTTCTAAACGACTCTTCTGAAAAATTATCTTTTTCAAGAAACATTTTTTCCGTCACTTCAATTCGCTGCTTCAGTCGGTTGTTAAATTCACTTTTTCGGTAATGGGCAAAGAAAAAATAAATCGCTATTCCGAATGCCATCATTGTGAGTGAAGCACCAAGCCCAAATGAAACAGACAGTTTATCTCTTATTTTCATAGCTTGCTATACTGACTCCTTGATTGCATACCCCATACCTATCACAGTTTTGATGAGTTGAGATTCAAATCCATGATCAACCTTCTTTCGCAAATAATTGATGTACACATCGACTACATTGGTACCAAGGTCATGATTTATATCCCAAACGTTTTCAAGTATATCCATTCGGGAAACAACTTTATTTTTATTCAGCATCAGGTATTCTAGCAACCTATACTCTCGGGCTGTTAGTGAAATTAGATTGTTATTTCTACGCACTTCTTTGGTTTCTCTATCAAGCTCTAAGCCCTGTACATTAATTTTTTGTGCCAGAACAGACTTGCGTCTTCCTAAGGCCTGCACTCTCGCGAGGAGTTCCCTGAGCTTAAAAGGTTTTACTAAATAATCGTCAGCTCCAATATTTAAACCTTCTACAATATCATCTGTGGTACCTAGGGCAGTGAGTATAAGTATGGAGACATCTGAACCAAACTCAGCCTTTAGTTTTCGGCATACCTCTAAGCCATTCATTTCTGGCATGATAACATCCAGAATGATCACATCGAATTTATTGCGTTGAGCCATCCTCAACCCGGTAGCTCCGTCAAATGCCTGAGTTACCTGTATTCCATTTTCTTCAAGCCCTCTTTTTATGAAAGAGGATACCCTTTCTTCGTCTTCAACCACTAGAATTTTCATATGGCATCTAAGATATAGAGGTTAGTATGAATAAGTCAATTTTGTTTATTAGGAAGGGAGGTGAACTATGCGTAATCGCATTTTTATTTGCACATGGGGGTGATTGGCTATGTATGAGAAGGGTTTATCAAAAAAAACAGGACAAACGGAAAATGACTCCAATCTGTCCTGTCAAAGTCGGGGTGAGAAGATTCGAACTTCCGGCCCCCACGTCCCTAACGTGGTGCGCTAACCGGGCTGCGCTACACCCCGAACTCATCTGTTTTCAGAAAATATTCTGAAGAATTTCTGCGAATGTAATCTTTATTCCTTACGCGTTTTAAGAATAACTCAAATTTTAAAGCCTCAGATTTATTGTCAAAGATCCTTCTGAAAATCAATTTCCAAGGACCTTTAAACCTTGTAAATTTTGCTCGATTCGAATTATGATCTTCAACTCTTTTTTCAATGTTCTCAGCAGAACCATAATACCACATCCCACTTACAGATTCTATGATTTAAACACCATACATATTCTTTAATTACGGAAGCTTGGCCCTCCCGACTCTGTCGGGATGCGCTAACCGGGCTGCGCTACACCCCGAACCTTATTTTCAGGGGGCAATATTACTAAATCTTTGTCAGCCGAGGGTCAAAATTTAATTCGTTTTTCGTTGTGATTAAAATAGGGGAACTTTGCCTATCAAAACCACATTAGTGAACAAGTCTCGATTTGTACTTTTTATATTAACCGCTTTTGTTGCTTCTGCATTTGCACAAATAGGTCCTGAACGTGCTGCTCAAACGCGTATGGGTAAAGGCAAATGGCAGAAGGCAGAGTTGTCTCTTAAAAAGGCCTTGAGGAAGGATTCGGTCAATGCTGAAGCGAAATTGGTATACGCCCAATGGTATTTTTCACCGAACAATCCGAAGTACAGCATTGATTCAGCCTATAAGTATACACTTGCATCATTGAATGATTACAAAAGTGTAGACCTGCGTCAAAAGGAAAGAATGCAACGTTTTCCACTTGATAGTATTATCCTTGATCAGTTGAGAGCGCAAATTGATAGTGCGGCATTTGAAAGGGCCAAGGAATACAATTCTGAAGGAGCGTATATCGCTTTTTTGCGCAGGTTTACGTTTGCTAGTCAACGTGAAAACGCCATTGAACTTCGCGATGAAGTATCCTTTTTGGATGCTCTCAAAGAGAATACCTATCAGAGCTTTGTCATATACCTCAATAAATATCCAGACTCTCATCGCGCGGAGGAGGCGAAAAATAGATATGAAAAATTATTGTTTGAAGACAAAACCAAAGATCTAAAACTTAAAAGCTTTGTTTCTTTCTACAAGGAATACCCTGGTAGCCCTTATAGAAACACTGTACTTAAGCAAATATTTGGAATAACTACGGCCTCAGGCGAAGTACAAGATTATCTTGATTTTATGATTCAATACAAAGAATCTAAATCAATGGTGAAACGAGCCAGAGATATTGCTTTGCACATAGCCTTACAGCAAAATTTGAAAATACCAAGAGTACTTCTTACGGACTCAGTAAAACAGGTATTGAATGATGATGCGTACTGGGTTCCAGTTCTGAAAAATGGAAAGTTTGGTTTTATCGATAGTAATGGAAATGAGAAATTAGAGCCTCAGTTTGATGATATCCAGCAGGACTATTTATGCGGCAATGTCACCGATGATTTCTTAGTTGCCTCTATAGGAGTGATAAGTAGATCAAATAGTCTTTTGCTTGCAGGGGAGGTGAAGGCAGTGGATGACTTGGGGTATGGAGTGCTAATAGTTGATTTGAAGGATTGTACTCGATTGGTTCATAAATCGGGGTTTTTGATTGCAGAGGATTGTATAGATGATGCAAGAATTATTGCTGAGCATTTTGTAGCGATCAAGATGAATAAAAAATGGACACTTCATTCTTTCAGCGGAAAGAAATTGATTGAAGGGAAATATGATGACATACGATCCGAGGAAGACATCATTGTCTTTAGCAAGAATGGAAAGCTAATGCTAAACACGATTACGCAAATCGTATCAGCAGCAGACAATAATCCCTTGCCCGATAAAATGGTATTCGATGAGGTGAGAAAATTGAGCTCGGATAAAGTATTAGTGAAGAACGGTTCATTGGAGGGTATCGTAAATTCTGATCTGAAATTTATAATTCCTCTGGATAGGCAGGCGCTTACACTTACATCGTTTGGATTTACAAAAAAAATTATAAATAAGGTCACGACTGTAGGACTGTCAGAAGCAATAGACAAGGAGGAGTTCAGTGAAATCAAGCCTTATTTAAATTGGTTGGGTTTGTACCAATCCAATAAAGCAAAGCTTTACCACCAGCCATCATCCAAAGTGATTGAAGAGAACCTTGATAGCTTATGGTTTACCAATAGGTTGGCAATGGCCACATTGGGAGATTCAGTGAAAGTAATTTTTGGATCTGGCAGAAAAATGGCTTTTTCAAGAACCACTAAAGTATCATTTGTAAAAAGCCCTGATTCAGTTCGATTCTTCTACTTGGAAGAAAAGAATAAAAAGCAATTGTACGAGGTGGATTCAGGCATTAAAAGATTTTTGTTGGAGTTTGATAACATTGAGAGCCTCGGAGATGGTCTGTTTTTAATTGAACATAAAAGTAAAAAGGGAATTGTGGGGCTAGATGGAAAGTCAATACTTCCCATGGAATATGATGCAATAATCAAATCTTCCGATAATGTTATTTCTCTATTGAAGGATAAGAAATTTGGCCTTTATGATATCAGGAAGAAAAAACTGTTCAAGGCGCAGTATGATAGGAATATTACTTTTTTTAATGAATCTACTTTAATCATGTTTAGGGATGGCTTTTATGGGTTTGTAGATATGGATGCCTCTCCAATTTCAAAATTTGAGTTCGATGAGGTGAGACCGTGGAGTGATTCTTCCGCTTTCGTTCGAAAGAATTTTAGATGGATGGTTTACTCCGTGTACGATGGCAAAATATCAAATGATCAGATTAAGGATTACCGACTGATAAAAGATACGGATAAAGAGAAAATCGCAATTATTCATAAGGAAAATGAATTTGGAGTGCTTAGCAGTACCCGTGGATTAGTCATTCCGCCCACTTTCAGTGATGTGCTCAACCTTGGAACTGCAGAGAAACCGCTTTACTTTACTGAAAAAAATGTAGAGGAAGCAGGAATTTTTGTGGTGATCTACTATAATGAAAATGGGCAATTTATCAGAAGGCAGATATATGAATCGGATGAGTACGATCGGATCTATTGCCAATAGAATTAGCAATGACTTATTAACAACTTGAGTTTTTGATTTATTTACCTTTATACCTTCGGGTTTTAAATAACAATTAAATGAGAATTACCTTTTTATTATTCGTTTTTGGCAGCCTGTGTGCCAATGGCCAGAGTGCCAATTCATTTCCGGACAGACCAAAGATAGTGGTCGGCATTGTGGTGGACCAAATGAGGCAGGAATATTTATATCGATTCGCTCCTAAATTTGGAGAAGGTGGATTTAAGAAATTGATGAGTCAGGGCTTCATGTTGAGCAACGGTCATTACAACTATATTCCTACCTACACTGGACCTGGTCATGCTTCCGTGTATACTGGAGCGACTCCTTCCACCCATGGAGTGATTGGAAATGATTGGTATGACAAAGGCAGTAACAAAATGGTCAATTGTGTGGCGGATGAAAAACAAAAGGTGGTTGGAACTACTGATGGAAATGGAGATGTTTCACCCTGGAGGTTGTTATCCACTACAGTTACGGATGAATTGGAGTTAGCCACACAAAGAAGATCAAAGGTTATAGGTGTTTCTATAAAAGATAGAGGTGCGGTGTTACCAGCAGGGCACACACCCGAAGGGGCTTACTGGTATGATTCAAAGACTGGTAAATTTATCTCCAGTACTTTTTATAAAGCAGGTTTGCCCTCATGGCTTGATAAATTCAATGCGCTAAACCTTGCCAATAAATACCTCAACGAAACGTGGAATACGCTTTACCCAATACAGGAGTACAGAGAAAGTGGCCCTGATGACACTGCTTATGAGGAAATTATCAAAGGAAAGGAACGTCCTACTTTTCCTTACAATTTGAAAGAGTTACGAAAACAGAATGGGGAGTACGCTTTGTTGCCAGAGACTCCTTTTGGGAATGAGATACTTACTCAGCTAGCTATGGCGGCTATTGAAGGGGAGGGAATGGGTAAGGATGAATGGACGGATTTCTTAGCTTTATCATATTCATCAACGGATATGATTGGGCATGCAATGGGACCTAACTCTGTGGAAGTAGAGGATACGTATATCAGATTGGATAGAAATATAGAGGAGTTGCTGAAGAAACTGGATGCACTTGTGGGTGAAGGACAATATCTGGTATTCCTTACTTCAGATCATGGTGTGGCGGAAGTGCCTCAGTACCTAAAGGACTTGAAAACGCTAAATGAAAGTTCTCAGCCAACTAAATATGAGACTGGACTCAAAGACTTTTTGGGATCTTACTATCCTGGAAAAAACCTGATAAAGAATATTAGTAACAATCAGGTTTTCTTTGACCATGAGGCATTTGATACTGATCCTAAATCATCTGGAGTTGAATATTTGATCGTATCGGAGCTTACTCGTACCTATTTGCAAAAGCAACCAGGAATTGCTTCTGTGTTTACACGTCAGGCAATCCAAGCTGCCGATTTCAATGAAGGTGGTGTGAAAGGGTTAGTAAGAAGAGGTTTTAATGATAATAGATCAGGAGATGTTGTAGTAGTGACTGAACCGGGGTGGGTGATAGGATCGGGAACTACTGGAACTACTCATGGTTCCGGTTACACTTATGATACACATGTACCGATAATTTTTTATGGCTTTGGGGTGAAACAGGGAACTTCTGCCAACTACCACTCCATTACGGATATTGCACCTACCGTATCCACCATTTTAAAAATCAAATTTCCAAGCGGAGCTACTGGTCAACCTATCGTAGAGTTATTGAAATAAACTGTGCAGGTATACAATAAGAAAGGCTAACGATTATCGTTAGCCTTTCTTGATTAGAATCTATT
>JBATLM010000018.1:0-11057 GCA_049289315.1 Cyclobacteriaceae bacterium | reverse complement strand
ACCTTACTCCTCACTACAGAATCAAGGGTACGAAGCCCAGCATAATCCAATGTAATAGCAGATGATGGAATCCCTAGTTTTACAAGAGCCCTTTTCATCTCCAACGGCTCATTATAGTACTTTGTCCGATTGTCGCCACTTACAATAAAATGTTTCACCTTTCCATTTTTGAAAAGTGCCGCTGCCGTCTCCATTCTATTATCAAAAAAAGGGTTAGGAGCGCCTGTGGTAAGTAAATGACTCGTTCCTAGTACAAGGGCTACCTGATGGTTGGTGAGGCTATCATAGTGTGAATACACCTTCTCGGATGTGCTCCTCACTATCCAGACATTAGATACAACTACAAATAAAGTAACAAGTAGAAATAAATAAAAAAGTTGCCTTAGCACCCTAGATAAAAAACCCATATTAGACAGTACAGAAAAAGCTTGCGCAAAGTTACTTAATTGATTCTAAATACTTCTTCTCAATTATTTCCGATCTTCTAATCGACTTTCGATACCATTCTAACTTTAAAACCTCCTTCTCTTGATCCGTCAGTTTCCAGTTCACATCTGAAGATCGTATTTTGGTCATCAGTTCGTAAATGCATATCGCTGCACTCACCGATAAATTCAAGCTTTCGGTAAAGCCATCCATTGGAATTTTAACTTTTACATCCGCAGCTTCCTGCGCCTCTTCAGAAAGTCCATGAAGTTCATTACCCATTACAACGGCAATCTTTTGAGTCACATCTACTTCCTGAATGGAGTGTGACCCGGTTGGTGTCGTGGCAAGAATTTTATACCCCTCCTTCTTGAGTTGCTTAAAGCACAAAGGGGTATTGTTTACTCTGGGTTGGTTATGATGATTAATCGTTAACCATTTGTCAGCCCCTTTTAGGACCCTCCTATTGATACCATATGTATTTTCATTTTCAATAAGGTGCACATCCTGAATACCGAAACACTCTACGGTACGAAAAACAGCGCTAGCATTCTGAGATTGATAAATATCTTCTAAAACTAACGTTAGGTGGCGTGTACGATTACTCAGCACAGTCTCGATCAAATTTTTTTTATGATCAGTAATGTATTGAGAAAGGTAGCTTATTAGTTTTTCGTCTTTAGTTATCATTTCAGATATCCCGCAGCTTAATTATGCATTCCAAATTTACAATAACCACCAAGTCATCTACCATATTGAGACTCTTAGCCGGATTTCAATTTATCTGCCTTAAAGTTAGTGACTAACATTCGTTCGGTAAATAATTCTACCGTTCAAAAGATTATCAAACTTAATTATTGATGTTTCTATTATATTTATGTTGAGTAACAGTAACAAAAAAATAACCTTACTTAATTAATGCTAGTCAAATCGTACAGCCGGTTAGATTCTGATGAAAAGGTTGTTTTTTTAAACCTATACAAGTCCCTTTACCAGGATTTATACAGGTATGGATACAGACTATCTAAAGACAAGGACATCACAAAAGACGCTATTCAGCAGATGTTTTTTGAGTTGTGGAGTAAAGAGGACAGATTCAAATCGGTAGAAAGAATAAAGCCTTATCTTATAAAATATTTGCATCGAAAAATTATAAAGGAAATTACAGTTAGAAACTTGACTTCAACCGCGAATACTCAGATTTTACAGAAATCTGAGGAATCCTATGAATCAATTCTGATTAAGAATCAAAATGATGCAGAGTTGAGCAATTCAATTAAAGTTGCTGTCAAATGCCTATCTAAAAGGCAGAAGGAAATCATTGAGCTTAGATTTATGAATGGGCATTCTTTTACTGAAATTGGTGAAATGCTTGGCTTGCAACACAGAACATTGTACAATCTCTTGTACAATGCTATCAAAATACTTCGTGAAAAAGTAAAGATAAAAGGCTTTATTTAAGGCGTTATGGCCATGTTCTATGGCCTTGATGAAACTAATCACATTTTTTTAGGTAAAAGTGGATTGTTTTCAACACTTATATATAATCACTGATCCCTAAACCATTAAACAACTAGTTGTGGATTACACCAAACACATCGCTGAAGATTTCATCAGCGATGATTCATTCGTCAGGTATTACCTGAAAGAAAACGAGCAAGACATATTCTTTTGGGAGAAATGGATTGATGAACACCCCGAGAAGTATAAAGAAATATCGGCTGCTAAGCAGCTACTTGAGATTTTGTCGTTAGGACTTCCTAAAAATGAGCTGGATGAAGAGTTAAATAAAATGAAGCATCATTTAGATAATAAGGTTACTCTTGAAAATCGATCTTTAAAGATCACCCCTCCCCTTGTTTCTAAGATGAAGGTGAAACCGAATAGAAATAAGATTTATAGAATTGCTGCTGCTCTAATTTTTATACTCACCTCGGCCACTGTTATAATCCATTTAGCAAGTGAATCACCAAAAGAAACAGAACTCACTGAACAAGAACTAATTGTAAAACGGAATTCCAAAGGTCAGAAGTCTTTAATCCAACTACAAGATGGATCTGTAATTCGGTTAAATTCAAATAGCGAAATAAGTTTTTATGAAGACTTCTCCAATAATGCCCGAGTAGTTGATCTCAAAGGTGAGGCATTTTTCGAAATTACTCCTGACCCAACCAAGCCATTTATTGTAAATACAGAAAACGTAAGTATTAAGGCGCTAGGTACTTCATTCAATGTTAATGCGTATGGTGAAACCGAAGCATTAAAAGTATCATTAGTTACTGGTAAGGTAGAAGTAAACATAGATAATGATGATTCCAACAAATCAATTCTTGAGTCTGGTGAAGGATTAAGCTTTAACAGAAAAAGTAAATTAGTAACAAAGGAAAAGTTCGACCAGCAAATCATTCTTGCCTGGCGCAAAGGAATCATCTACTTCAAGGATAAATCATGGGAAGAAATCATAATCACTTTAGAGAGATGGTTCGATGTCGAGTTTGAAGTTAAAAATCTTCCACTTACCCAGAACCTTTACAGTGGCCAATTCGATAATCAAAGTCTTGAACTTGTATTAGAGTCTCTTAGCTTCTCAAAAGATTTTAAGTATAGAATAAATGGCAAAAAGATTTTAATCGATTTTTCACAATAACCCTTAACCCCTACTAGCTATGAATGGATTCAACAGTTCCTAAAAAGGAGGTTTTCCCAAAGGATAATGATGTACTGGAATACTTTGCATTGTCCCCGGGAAAACCCTTGGCATTTAACAAAAGCATTATTCATTAAAACCAAACCAAAATTATGAAATTATTTCTACCTCGTGTAGTAATACTTATGTCCAGATACTCTGCAATCGGCCTTTTCATTGTATGTGTTTTAAATAGCACCGTTATGGCTTCTGAAGGTAAAGCTCAGAAGTATGTAAGTGTATATGATACATACATTGAAACCGAACTAGAAAATCTGGCCCTGGGAGAGGTCTTCAAGAAAATTGAAGCCCTAACAGACTACACTTTTTCTTATCACAGATCAGATGTTGACCCTGATCTGCAAGTAAACCTAAACGTTGGAAAAACATCTGTCGCAGAAGTGCTCATGGATATTTCCAGGGTTGCTAAGCTTCAGTTTAAACAAGTAAACAATAACATCTCAGTTAAAAAGTCGACTCCGAGAGGTAGTAGACAAAATAATCTAGAAGTGGTTATTAAAGATGTTGGTGTTTCTGGTAAAATCACCGATGAAAATGGAGAAGCATTAGTAGGTGTAAGTGTTGTTGTGAAAGGAACTACTATTGGTACCATCACAGATTTGGATGGCAACTATGCTGTAGAGATACCAGAAAACAGTACACTCATCTTTTCTTATATAGGCTACCGTACTACGGAAATTAATATCGCTGGTAGATCAGTAATAGATGTCAGTATGGTGCAAGATATATCTCAACTCAGCGAAGTTGTTGTAACAGCTTTAGGAATTGAAAGGAACAAACAATCGCTTTCCTATGCCGTATCTGAGCTTCAGGGTAACCAAATCTCCCAAAAAGCTGAGCCCGATTTGCTAAGAGCGATGAGTGGTAGAGTTGCTGGAGTTAATATCACTTCATCTGGTGGTGCCTCTGGTTCATCAACCAACATTGTTATTCGTGGAAACAACTCTGCCACTGGTAATAATCAGCCACTATTTGTAGTAGATGGTATTCCATTTGACAATTCTTTGAATAACACGGCAAGTGATCCAGCTGCTGCTGCATCTACTTATTCGAACCGTTCGCTCGACCTAGACCCTACTGACATTAAATCAATGACGGTATTGAAAGGAGGAGCTGCAGCTGCGCTATACGGTTCGCGTGCTTCTAATGGTGTAATCGTGATCACAACTTATTCTGGAAGCAAATCTCAAAAGGGCCTTGAAATAGAGCTCTCAAATACAGTAGGCTTTGAAGAAATCGCAAGGTTACCTAACTATCAAAATCAATTCGGGCAGGGAAATACTAATGCTGCTGATGGTAGACCACTTTTTAGTTCTGCTGCAACGGAATCCTGGGGACCAGAGTTTGGAAATGAGGTTCTAAATGGCGGATTATTTTCTGATAATGGTGTTGTTAAATACACTAACCATTTAGGAGATGATGTTCCATACAAAGCCTTCCCTAATAACGTGAAAGAATTTTATGAAACTGGAGCACAACGGGAGACTGCTTTGCGCATACGAGGTGGAACTGCAAATTCAGGTTTTGCAATCGTAGCCAGCAATGTGGAAAATTCTGGTTTCATTCCTTTCACAGGTCTTACACGTACATCCATTAAGACGTCAGGTAATACCCGATTAGAAAATGGACTTGATATTAGTGCTTCAATGACCTACGTTAAAACGCATCAGGATGGAATTCTATCTGGTGGTCACAATACCTTATCAAGTATTAATAGACAGACACTGTTTATACCACGAAGCTATAATCTAACTGGGTTTCAATACATAGATGACGTAACTGGCACGCAGAATAGATATACATTCTGGGACGACCCAAGATGGCTTGCTCAAGAAGGACCCTATAATAGTGATGTCAATCGTTTCTATGGTAATATCGACTTAAAGTACGATATCAATGACTGGCTCAATATTGCCTACAGATTCGGTGGAAATAATTACACGGATCTTAGAAATCAAATCATTCCAAAAGGAAGTTTCAATGGACCTGGTAATATTATCGACCATACCATTTCATTCACTGAATTAAATTCTGATCTCATCTTAACAGGGTCGCGCGATTTAAATTCTGATCTTAACTTGAGATTTATAGTAGGGCAAAATTTCAATCAAAGGACAACGGATCAAAATGTGTTTACCGGCACCGGAATTATTAAACGCGGAATATCCAGAATATCCAATGCACAAACCATAGTAAATTCTTTATCTCAATTTCAACAAAGGAGAATTATTGGAACTTATGCAGATGTTACCCTAAACTATAAGAATTGGTTGTTTTTAAATGCAACTGGTAGAAATGATTGGTCTTCTACCCTTCCTTCAGGAAAAAGAAGTTTCTTCTACCCTTCTGTGTCTACTGCATTTGTATTTACTGATGCCCTTGGCATTGAGTCAAATACCCTGACCAGTGGTAAATTCCGGGTTGCATTTGCACAAATTGGAAACGATGCGGCTCCTTATTTACTCTCCACAGTAAACACCATTAATGGAAACGCTGGATCATTAGAATTTCCATTCAATGGCGTATCTGCTTCTACCATAGGTGATAACTCAGGCAACTTAAATCTAAGGCCAGAGTTTACTAATGAAATAGAAGTAGGCGCTGAGCTGAGAATGTTTAATAACAAATTCGGTATTGATGTCGCCTACTATGATAAGATTACAAAAGACCAAATTTTCAGCGTCAATGTACCAGCAGTAACTGGCTTTTTAACCAAGACGCTGAATGCAGGCGAGATCTCCAACAAGGGTATAGAATTAGGAGTTGATTACACTCCCATCAGCAACTCCAACGGACTCAGCTGGAATATTTTTGCAGCCTTCTCGAAGAACGTGAGTTTGGTCGAAAAACTTGCTGATGGAATCGATTTTATCAACCCCGGGTTTAGACAATCATCTTATGGAAATGTTCTAAAAGTAGGAGAACCTTATGGTGCCTTTCTTGCAGAGGTTGCTGTTAGAGATGACGAAGGTAATCTCTTAATCAACCCCAACACTGGGTTAACTTCTAAAGCTGCTCAACAAGAAATTGTAGGAGATCCCAATCCGAATTTTATGCTCGGTGTAACCAATTCAGTTTCGTACAAAGGTTTTTCTTTAGGAGTTCTTGTTGATTATAGAGATGGAGGAGATATCATGTGTTTGTCATGCGGCTACCTTAGAGGATTTGGAATTACAGAGGAAACTACAGAAAGAGACAGAACGTATATCATCCCTGGTGTATTGGCTGATCCTAACAATCCTGGAGCACCACTTACAGACGTTGGAGGCAATAAAATACCTAATGACGTACAAATACATCCTCAGGCCTATTGGGCTGGAGCAGTAAGCGGATCCACGACTAATCAATACAGATTTGCTGGAGAAGCCTATGTGTTTGATGCTACGGTAATAAGACTACGTGAATTGACCTTGGGGTATGCAGTGCCAAAGAGTATTTTAGCGAACACTTTTATAGGAGCAGCCAGCATTACCCTCATAGGCCGCAACCTTTGGTTTAAGGCACCTAACGTACCTCATATCGACCCAGAGGTATCAACCTATGGAGCAGGTAACGCACAGGGTGTGGAACAATACGCTCCTCCAACTGTAAGGAATTATAGTGTCAATATAAAGTTCACATTTTAAAAAAGACAGTAATGAAACACTATAGAAAAATATCGATAATAACATTAATGACTGCATTGCTTTGGTCGTGTAGCCTCGACATCAATGTTGATCCTAATAATCCAGTCTCGGCCGATGTGAGAGAGCTTCTCCCTAGTGGGCAGCTCACCGTAATCGATCCAATGGCTAATTTGATTAATGCGATCACCTCTGCTGCAGTCCAGACGAGAGTGTCTACACGGTATGAAAACTACAACGTAGACAGAACAACTATCAACGGAATTTGGATCAACCAATTGTACAGTGGTGGACTAAAGGACCTTGAAGATGTAATCATCACTGGAACTGAAAATGAGAGCTGGCACTACGTTGGGATAGCTAAGTTAATGAAGGCCTATACATTTAGTATAATGGTTGACCTTTGGAATGACGTCCCTTATGAAGATGCCTTTAATCCGGAATTGGATGAGATCGGTTACGAATCTGGAGCCAACATTTATTCAAAACTATTGGCCTTAATTGACGAAGCTATTCTTGATTTGGATAAAACTTCTTTTACATCTCCTACATCTGAAGATCTTATATACAATGGGAATTTAGAAATGTGGAAAAGAATGGGAAGAACACTTCAATTAAAAATGTATAACCAAACACGATTGGTTGATACAGGCGCTAAGGCTAAAATTCAGGCATTGATTACTGCTCAAAATACAATCCAGTCTAGCGATCAGGATTTCCAGATTTCTTTTAACAGCTCTGCTTCACCTGAAAACAGGATACCTCTATTCGTCAACGACTATATCACAAGGTTAGATAACAGGATTTCATTGTATTTCTACAACACACTTAATGGAAACAATGACCCAAGAATACCCTATTACATTTATAACCAACAAGCCGGTGTATTTGAAGGGCGTATTTCTGGTGATCCGACTAACCTGGCCACTTTCGAAGATCAGGATACAAGATCATTCCATGGATTGTACCCTGCTGGTGGCAAGTTTGATGATGGCTCGGGCGGAGTAACCAACGGTGACATGGGAGTGAAAGGTGCTGGAACATATCGCATGATGACTAACGCCATGCGAATATTTATTGAAGCTGAGGCTGTTGCTACTTTGGGTGTAACAGGATCTGCTTCCTTGGACGTGCTGTTTGAACAAGGTATTCGCGAGTCTATGAAAAAGGTGAATGAGCTAGGTGTATCTCCAATGTCTCAAGGTACCATCGATACCTACGTGAACGACAAAATGGCTGAATTCAGTGCTGCCAACAACGCAGGTAAGCTAAGGTTAGTGATGATGGAAAAGTACGTTTTGCAATTTGGAAATGGTATGGAACAATACAACGACTGGAGGAGAACAGGATTTCCAGACAACTTGGATCTTGGATTTATTACTGGCGTTACGTTGAATAGATTTCCATATCCAAGCAGTGAGAAACCACCTACAACTCCTATCAACAGCGAGTTCGTTTTTTGGGACAATTAAAGATATAAAGCAATGAAAAATATATTATACATTCTATCAATAGCATTATTTGGATTTGGACTTGTGTCCTGCAATGATGATGAAAACGAAGCAGTGCCCTCTTACCTTGATGGTACGCAGTATGGAGTACTCCTTCATGTTGATGTTGCCAGCGGAAAGACAATCAGTATTGCTAATGTAAATACAGCTACTGTTAATTTCACAGTGAGTTTCGAAGGAGAGAAAAGACCTGTTGCATCAATTAAAGCAACAAAAACCTTCACTCCAACAGGAGGCGCGGCTTCAGCAGCAATTGATCAGATGACGTTCACAACTTTTCCGTCAACTGTATCGGTTTCTGTTAGTGATTTGGTGCAGGGTGTCCCTGGATTAACATCTACAGCTGACCTTAACGCCAGTGATTCATTTCTGATTAAATTCATCATCACCTATCAAGATGGTGGTGTGGCGACCAGATATGGCACTTTGAACAATCCTAATTTCTCAGTAAAGTTTAACTAAACCTAAGGGGGAGGGATCTACCCTCCCCTTTATCTTTTTACAGCAGCTCAGAAAATTCATTTGCATAGAATCAATCCATGCTAAGTTCTCTATTCACCTAGACCTATTACAAAATGAAAATAATATTAAGCACGATTATTTGTTGCGCGCTTTTTTTGGTTGGCTGCAAAAAAGATCAGTCAAATGAATACATCATCAGCACGGAACTGGGTGATATTGAAATTGAAGTATACCCAGATAAAGCACCAATTTCTGTTAATAATTTCAAGAAATATGTAGCGCTCGAAGCCTTTGAAAGAGCAGATTTCTTCCGTGTGGTAAGGCTTGATAACCAGCCAAATAATGATGTGAAAATCGAAGTTATTCAGGGCAATATGACTGATAGCACTAATATCTTACCAACTATCCCACATGAGACCAATGACAAATCAGGCATTCTTCACAAAGATGGTACGGTATCTATGGCACGCCTAGACCCTGGCACTGCTTCTTTGTCCTTCTTCATCTGTATCAATGACCAACCAGAATTAGATTTTGGGGGAAAACGAAATGCAGATGGAACTGGATTTGCGGCCTTCGGTCAGGTGACTAAAGGAATGGACGTTGTCCGGAAGATACAATCTGGAAAAACAAAATCTACACCAGGCTCCCCAGATTTGTGGTTATCTCAAATGCTGGAAAAGAAGATTAAAATCAATCGCATTTACAAAGCAGACTAGAAATTGATATCCAGCAGATCAGAAAACAATAAAAATAACTCTATGAGTATGAAAAAAAATGGAATAGTAATAGCATTCATTGGTCTATTGGCACTAATGTTTTCCTGTAATCAGGAAACAAACAAATACACTATTGCAACCGAAGTGGGTGATATTGTAATTGAAGTATACCCAGACAAAGCACCAATTACTGTCACCAATTTCAAACGATACATTGATCAGGCAAAGTTTGAAGGTGCTTATTTCTATCGAGTAGTTCGCTTTGACAACCAGCCTGTGAACCCAGTTAAAATTGAGGTGATACAAGGTGACTTTACAGGAAAGGACAACTACTTCCCTGTTATTGAACATGAGACTACTGAAAAAACAGGTCTTTCACACAAAGACGGAACAGTTTCTATGGGCAGGTTTGCAGTAGGAACTACCGCTGCAGAATTCTTCATTTGCATCAATGACCAACCAGAATTGGACTTCGGTGGTAAGAGAAACCCAGATGGTCAGGGGTTTGCGGCATTCGGTCAGGTGACAAAAGGAATGGATATCGTAAGAAAAATACAGTCTGGCGAAACTGATAAACAATCCCTCATAAAGAAAATAAAAATCAATGGGATAACTCCTTTATAACTTTAAAACAATACGATGATGAAATACCAAAAAATAATAATCGGGTTATTAGTATTAATCACTACTGTCTCTTTCAGCCAAAAAAATACCTATGTGATTGAAACAGAAATCGGTGATATTGTATTCAAAACCTATCCTAAAAAATCACCAATAGCGGTTAAGAATTTTGAAAAATATGAACAAAAAGGTGACTTTGAGGGTGCCTCATTCTACAGAGTAGTCAGGATGGACAATCAACCCAATGATTCTATCAGGATAGAAGTTATTCAAGGAAATTTCACTGCAAGTGAAAATAGTGAAGGCCCCATTCCACACGTTACTAATGATAAAACAGGTATTAAGCATAAAGATGGCGCTGTTTCTATGGCACGTGGAAAACCAGGTACAGCCTCGGTTGCATTTTTCATTTGTATCAATGACCAACCAGACTTGGATTTTGGAGGGAAGCGTAATCCTGATGGCCAAGGCTTCGATGCCTTTGGTATGGTTGTAAGTGGAATGGATATTGTACGAAAAATACAAAGTGGTGAAACGGAACAACAGACACTAAAATCTCCAATTAATATCACACGCATATACAAGAAGAATTAAATCATTCACGCATATAAGGGTACTTTACTTTGTTATCTAGTAAGAATATGACTTTATATGAGTGGTTTATTGAGTATTCCTTGAGTAAAAAATGAAAAAATCGTAATTTTCAGGTTATAACAATTCGATGTCGGAACTAAACAACCTAATGATGAAGATCAAAGTACTATTTTTGTTTCTAATGGTAAGCATGATGAGCACCATGGCAATTGCTCAAGATGACGCCATTACAGATGAAGACCTAAAAAAATATGCCGTAGCGATGGATTCCATTGAGATCATGAAAGGGCATTTAATCGAGACCATTACAGAGATGGTGAAAGGTAACGAAGAAGTTTCTGCTTCTCGTTATAATGAACTTTCCAAAATAATTGATGATACAACAATGTTGACT
>JBATLM010000017.1:0-43559 GCA_049289315.1 Cyclobacteriaceae bacterium | reverse complement strand
GAGAAAGACTCCGCTCTTTTTCATTGCGTGCCAGCACGCTTTATGCCAACTTCTGTAACTGCACCGTAAAGTGTCGCATGATGGGAGCTTCCCATTTGATGTCATATCCTCTCTTCGCCTCATGTCGTGTCTCAAATATATTTTTAAGTGCTACCGCTACATATTCCATGTGCGACAGGGAATATGTTCTTCTCGGAATAGCCAATCGAACCAGCTCCAGTTTAGGATAACGATTACTTCTGGTAACAGGGTCTCTATCTGCCAGAATGGTGCCTACTTCTACGGACCTGATCCCGGCAGTGATATAGAGTTCGATAGCCAGCGATTGTGCACGGTATTCCTCTCGGGAAATATTAGGCACAAACTTGTCTGCATCCAGATAAATAGCATGCCCACCAAAAGGCTGTTGCACGGGTACACCAAATTCAACCAGTCGCTGTCCTAAATAATGCACCTGCTGAATTCTGCTTTCCAGAAAGTCAAACTCTGTGGCCTCATCCAAGCCTTGAGATAAGGCACCCATGTCACGCCCCGACATACCACCATACGTGATGAAACCCTCATACATAATATTAAAGGTGACACACTCCTGGTACACTTCAGGGTTTCTAAGTGCAATGAAGCCACCCATGTTAACGATGCCATCCTTTTTTGCGCTCATGGTCATGCCATCCCCATAGGAAAACATCTCACGTACAATTTCCTTGATGGATTTATCTTCAAACCCTTCTTCACGCATTTTTATAAAGTAAGCGTTTTCCGCAAACCGGGCAGAGTCAAAGTACAACGGCACTTTGTAATGTTTACAAACAGCCGCCACTTCACGAATGTTTTGCATAGAGACTGGTTGCCCACCAGCAGTATTGCAGGTAATGGTGAGGATGACCAAAGGAATTTTTTCCGGAGGGTTTGAACTCAATACTTCTTCCAGTTTTTGAATGTCTATATTTCCCTTAAAGGGGTGATAAACAGAAGTATCAAAGGCTTCATCGATAGTGCAATCCACTGCTGTAGCTTTTCTGAATTCAATGTGACCTTTTGTGGTATCAAAATGAGAATTACCGGGCACCAAATCATTGGCTTTCACCAGGGCAGAGAACAATACATTCTCAGCTGCTCTACCCTGATGGGTAGGGATGAAATATGGAAACCCGGTTAGTGTAGTAACAGTATCTTTTAGTTTCTCAAAGGAGATAGAGCCTGCATAACTTTCATCGCCCAACATGATTTCAGCCCATTGTTTGTCCGACATGGCTCCTGTGCCAGAGTCAGTGAGTAAATCAATCATCACCTGGTCGCTAGACAGTTTAAATAGGTTGTACTCTGCTTCTTTGATCCAGCGTGTCCTTTCTTCTATGGTTGATCTGTTGATGGATTCGACCATTTTTATTTTATAGGGTTCTATGAATGGTAATTGCATAACAATTGAAATATTAGTGTTATTAAAATGATTAGAATAAGGGATAAGCCATAGGGGATACCTGTAGACTTGTGATAAGATGCCGTCAACGGTGGATCACCAATAAATAAGGGAGTAACCGAAAACGGTTAGCTACTCAAATCAAATAAGGGAGTTGGATAGCTACAGGCTAACAGGAAAGGCATCCCTGTTTTTGATATTCTTGAATGAGATAAGATAGCGCCTGCCTCTATATTTCATGAATGCAAGATAACGCAATAATTGGAGTCGTCTTTATGACAAAAATCATATCTATCTCTTTCAATCCTTTCGTAAGGTCCAATAATTAAAGAGAGGGGGGCGGCCTACAGAGCGTAAGTAAAGATCAGTGTTCAAATAAGTGGCACGTATTCAAACTCACAACTACATACTACTAACTAGTTTCCCCAACGCCTCCCAATCAAACCCACTCTCTGCTCTATTGTGCCGAAGGGCAGGCCGCTGTGTGGTGATCAACAAGGTGGTGTTGGGGAGGTCAGCACGGTGAAGCTGCGGGATTTGTCGCGGGATCGCTTTGATCATTTTGAATTGAGTACCTGGATAAAACGCTTTTACAGATTTCTTTAACCTTTCGATGTTGTTCATTTCATACATCAATACCACTTTGGGCTTATGGACTTTTATATTACGCAGGATGCAATCTATGCGATTGGCGTAGACATGCTCTTGATAGTCAGCCCGACTTTTCAGATAAGGTAATTCGGCCATGTCGAGCCAGCTGTAATACCAGGCATGATTGTGAGCCGGTAGGGGATACAACCTCAGCAATGCCTCACTTTTTGCAGAGATTGAAGCCAATGAATTTTGTTGATAAGCGAAAAGATCGGGTAGGGCTTTATTTTGGTAACCATGTACAAAGGAAATGAGATTTTTCCAAGTACCATGTTGTACGGCATCGCTCCCAAATCGGTAGTCAAAGAGGTTGCTAAACAAGTTGGCGCGGGGTCCACCTAACGAAAAGTCCACCTCTTTATATAAGGCATGGATGTCGCAAAGAGCTGAGTTGTCATGCGGATGGTTGTTGTAAAAGTAATTGAACTTGTCGGCTACCTCCTGAGGTACATCACCACCACCTTCCTCATAAGCTACAAACCAGAACTTGGCCTGCCACGATCCATAACCATAAAAATGTTCGATCCAGTGTTTAAGTGGGCCCTCTTTAATCAGCATGGAAGAAAGATAAGAAGAGGGATTTAAATAGAAAACCTTTCTCCTATTGACATGGTCCTCTTTCCAAGAGCCAAGTATTTTTGTAAGCATTGATGCCTGCCAGTGCAAAGCTTTTTTATCTAAATTTGCCGTTCAAAATAATGAAAAGGTAACTAATTAATATAATCCAGTGATATGATAGACGAATATCAAATTCAAATAATTGAAACGGTTGTGGTCGTATTCTCTTATCTCATCATCCGATTTGCAGTTGACAAAGCCATTGAAAAAGTATCCACAAAATTTGCCTATCAAAAAGCGAGAGCAAAGATCATGAAGAAGTTCGTTCATTTCTTTATGCTCTTTATATCCTTACAGTTCTTACTTTTCATATGGGGGGTGGATCAATCTGAGTTAGTATTTTTTATCACCTCTATGCTCACCGTGCTGGGCATTGCCTTCTTTGCACAGTGGTCGATAATTTCAAATGTCACCTCGTCATTTATTATATTTTTTAGCTATCCAAGTAAAATTGGAGATACAATTACCATTCTTGACAAAGATTACCCCATCACTGGCAAGATCAGTGATATTGAGATTTTCTTTGTTACAATTAAGACCGAGGAAGGAGAAATTATTACCATACCAAACAATGTATTCATCCAAAAAATGATCAAGCAGAAAAAGGCGGGATAATTTCAAGCTCAGTTCGTAACTCTTGGCTACAAGAAGTGGCTAAAATGATTTTGAAAGTGCAACTCCAATGGAGAAATCACCACCATCGATTCGTTCTGAGAAAAGGGAAAACGAAGTCTTTTGTTCCAGCAGATTAACTCCTGAATTCACCCAGAGTCTACCTTTGGCATACCAATAGTACTCGATGCCGTCCACTTGTTGGAAGTATCCACTTTTGGTAAAAAACTGTAGGTTCTTTGATGCCTCTGCGTTGTATTCAATCGCCCCATAAATAAACTTCGACTTCATTGCATCCTTTTCAAATCGGGTATCAAAAACAATGTTGCTTTTTGGAAAATGAAAGGCGCCTTTGAGTTGGATTCCCTGACCACTTCTTACTGCTGTCAGGTTTTCTAAAAACACTCCTGGATTTGGACTCAATAATCGAACGTCCTTGGGAATCAAAAACCTTCTGTCAATGTAATTGAGGCTTGCGCTAAAGCCTTTGGAATCGCTTTGGTAGTCTAATTCCGAACCCCATGTGGTCCACATGTTGGCATCTCCAGAAGTATAAAAACCAGTCTCGAATTCTGGCTCATCGCTTTCTATATTAGACATAGTGAAAAACGCCTCAAGTTGTGATTTAGCAAATAGGTGAAAAGTAAGATTGGGGGTGATGTTCAACTTTTTAGATTTCAATCCAGCCACATATCGCGCTGAGGAGATCACGTTGGAGGAATTTTCCCAATTGCCCCACATCATTGTGTTTGTCTTCCGGTAGGTATCGTCTACATACATAGATTGAAAGCTGCCAAATCCGTCATAGTTCAAAAGTCTGGTGATGTTTGCTTGGTGCTTACCACTCCGAATGGTACTACTTAAATATCGTTCCTGGGCCGCCATGGCACCTGCAGAAATGCTCAACTTACCTCCATTACCTATCTCGGAGCGGTAGTTGATTTCAGATGAATATTGTGGAGAATAAATTCCATTGATTTGCCATTGCTCATTCTGATCAAAGAGTTCTTTGTCAAATAATGCGCCCCATTGACTCCTCACTAAATTGATGGCAGCGGATATATTTTCTTTTTCATCAAATTGGTAAAGTCGAATGGCTGTCCCTACCATTTTACCAATTTCAACTCCTTCCTGATCGGTTTTCTTGATGACGCGTCCCCAATCCAGCTCATGGAAATCTCTGGTATTTTCGGGATCGATCACTACTAACGTGACATGTTGAGATTTGGGTGTCACCCACGCTTGCAAGAAAATGTAATCATCAACATTGTAATTATTGCCTGGATATGTCTTGTCAAGATAGGCGCGGTACATATTTCTCAAAACTCGCAAGCCCATGTCATGAGTATCTCTGCAAACACCAAGTTTATTAGTTCGGTCTAGCGTGCCCATGGTATTGAGCATCTCCACAGCAGTAACAATACCCTTAGCTTGTGGTTTCAATTGCGCCCTATTGGCATCGTAAAAAAATACATGGTGCTCGTCCATGAGCATTGTTATAAACGGTAACAAATCATTCGATAGGTCGCCCATGTTGCTATTCATCATTTCAGTGGTGGACTGGCTGATTAGGTCATCCAATTCACTCTCAGTAGTAATATTGACCAAGTTGGCACGCAACGTTCCATAATATGCATCTCGCATAGGAGATGGGGCAAGAGAATTACTAAAGCCGTCAGGTTGCTGATTGCTCAAAGGTGATTGTGCTAGCGAATTCATATAGTTTACCTGTTCACCAATGCTTACATCATTGCGGTAATTCGGATCTGCGGAAATGAATTCCTGAATGTCACGGTTATAGTGAAAGTCTGCCTCGTTTAATGTATAATCAGAAATGAGTTTGAATCGAGAAAAGTTTTGAGACGCACTTGGTAATTGCAAATAACGAATACTAAGTGTTCTTTCCTTTACGGAGCTATTGGCATCACTCTTTTTCTCTTTGGTAGTGTCACTTGATATGGTAACAAGAGGGGAGGGATTGTCGTTGGCATACGAAAAGGAAGAATTGGTCATTAGAAATATAGCCAACGCCCAATAGCTTATACGCAATAACTGTTGTACCATCGGGCAATGCATTAATCTAGGGTAAACCGGTCTACTGATCTTTTATTTTTGAAGGTCGTAAACGATTTACACTTATCCAGATAAATTAGGCTCTTTGTGCGCTGTTCCCTCAAATCAAGGACATATGAGAAGTATAATGGCCCTTACGCTGCTCGTTTGTAAGAAATTAATCAGCATACCCGCATTAAGCGTTCTTTGGGCCTTCCTACTTGTAACTTTGGAATAAGCTAGGGGAGTGGATCTACACAATGTTGTTGCTCCACAGAACTTATGCCAGTTTTTAGGACAACTACCTATTCGAGTTTGAAGCCTCAAAGAAGAATCTGCATTGCTGATGTAAATATTGAAAAAAAATACTTAGGATCACCAACTGCACTTATCATCATACTACTACAAAAGATACTATGATTTGATTGCAACATTCTTTAAATAGGCATGTAATGAAAACTTCAGACTTGTTTATAAAGGCATTAGAAAACGAAGGTGTCGAATACATATTACTGATAAGTGGAAAGAAATTGAGCGTGCGGAAAATAGGAATTCCTTTGAATACAAATTCTAGATTCTAGAGAATCATTTTGTATTTGAAAACTCCAACTATTAGATCAAATCAATTGGAAGGAAGTGACAGGCTTAGAGGATATATTACCTGTATTCTCCATCATTATTTTCCAAGAATTGTGAATTTTGGGAAGATTATCTTTATTGTAGAAAACTCAAAAGAAGAAACTCAAACTTCTAAAAATGAATTACTAAAATGGTTCGAACTACAAAGTCTTTCAAACACGCGATAATCACGATATTACTTTTTGTGTCGGTTTCTGGCGGTTTGTTGGTGTCGGGCTGTGCCGAGGAAACTAAGGATCAAGATGCATATATCCTCGTGGCAGGGAGGCGATTTCCCTACGTTTATGCTATTTCACTAGAAGCGGCTCTGGATCCTGTTAACAACAACACTTCGAATGCAATCATTAGCCGAAGCAAGGTGGCACTAGACCGATTAGACGGTCAACTGCTTGGTGATCCTGCCAACCTGCTCGTCAGTGAGGACGGTCGTACACTTTACGTCATCAATCATCACGGTAGCATTGACAACGGGGAATTCAAGCAACATGGAGGTCGTGGGCAAATAGCGGTGCTTGATGTGGATGAGATTTTAGACTCAAACAACAACGGTACTGCCAATGCACTCCTGAGGCACATGGACTCCGGTGGTTTCGGTGCAATTGGCGCTGTGCTTCTCCCGGACATGCTCATCATTTCCAATGCTGAGAATAATCTCACCGAAGATGGCGGCAACCGAATTGGGTTCGTTGACAGGCGTACCGGAAGCTTGAGGGGCACCGTTGAGTTGCCACTTGGCTCACCTGATAAATCCTCGCGCGGTCTTGACTGTCCAGACTATCCTGTGCCTTACGTTGCACCCTATGGGCCTCCTAAGAATCTTGCCGTACTTTCCTCAGATCCAACTTTTGGCTGCTTTCCAAACCCGAACGGATTGGCATTAGGTCGTGCCAGTAATGGCAAGAGGTATCTGTTCACTGCCAATGGCGGTACCAACGATGTTTCGGTTATCGATCTTGAGCGAGCTCTGGAGGGAGATCGTCTTGCGGAGATACACCGCATCCCTAATCAGCTTGGAGCCTGGGGAATTACTGTCACACCAGATGCGCGGCACATTATCGTAGCACATGGCGGAAGCCAGCAAGAAGACGTGTCAGGAAATACAATTTCAATCATCAATGTCGACCGGGCAAGTGTTGGTGCAAGCGATGCGGAAGTTGCTCGCATGCTGGTTGGCACTGATGATCCTACGGTGCAAACCCATCCGCTTATTCCTTCAGTCACTCCTGATGGACGGGAAATAATAGTTCCGAATTTGATGGTTGATAATGTGACTATTATAAATATCGAGTTAGCACTGGCTGGTGATCCCGGAGTGGAAGTGGCACGTATCCCACTTGAGCGGTCCAATGGAGCAAGCGTACGCCCGAAAGGATCTGCGATAACTGCGGATGGAAGGTATGCAGTTATTAGTGCCGGGCCAGGTTCACAGCCGTACTCACAAGAAATTGGCTATGTGTATGTGATCGATCTTGAAACGCGGACTGTTGTTGGCACGGTAACCGGAGTTGGGAATGATCCCTATGGCCTAGCGATTGTTTATCGATAGGATTTGTTACCAAATGTTTACGAGTGCTCAGACCGCAAAATCCTAGGAAGTTATATAATGTCCTGCGTTATGTTAATATAGCTTGGGTTTTGGGCGGGATTAATAGTTTAGGGAAGGCCTTTTTTTGTCCTTATAAGCAGTCACTTTATTTCTTGGCAGACGCGAGCACTCTTTTGGCATTTATGGCAGGAGGGAGGCTTGAGCGAATGGCAAATGGGTACGAATCTTCTTGTATAAATTGAAGAGTATTTTTCATCTTGGCTTTGGTGCATAAGTACAAGGCACTAGGGTGCTATTATTTTTCATATTCCTTTTGTTTAAAGTTTTAATTCTTGATCATTCTTGATCCAGCTTGCTGAATGTACGACTCCTATTTTTCATAATTTATGGTATTTGTTTTCGTTTCTTACAAGTTGCTTTCTTAGTTGATAGATTCCTTCAATTTGTTCAGATTTAGCTGAATTTGACATGATAATTATGGCCAAATCCTTTTTAGGAATCATATAGGTGTGACAATAGTAGGTACCGGCACTTCCATCATGGAAGCTAATCTTTTGTAAGATGTTCATCTTGTTGCCCCAACCATAGGAGAGACCTTTAAGACCAAAATGTAATGTTTCGAAAGCTTCCTTTTCCAAATAATTGCTTCTTCCGTGAAGTCCTTGCAAGTGAATTTGAATAAACCTCGAATAGTCTACTATATCCATTGACACATCGCCAGCAGCCAACATATAGTCTTCAAGCTTGTAGGCGTGAGATTCTTCGAGGGGAATAAGTTCTTCGTTTTCCTTCCAATGTCCCCAGGGATTAAGCTTGCTTTCTTTATTGGGAAATCCAAAGTAACAATCGAGATCAAGATTCCTCAGATAATCTTTTACCAGCTGTTCGAATGTTTGAGACGAAGCTTTCTCAAGCATAAGGGAAGCTATCACATAACCTGCATTGGAGTAAATGCCCTTCTGGACGCTCTTCTCTTTCAATACGTATTTTGAAAAGGCGCATCTTCTTTCAGAGACATTACCTTCAAACCGGGGCAGTTTTTCAAAATCCAATCCACTTGTGTATGGTTGCACTTTGGCTCTGTGGGAAAGTAATTTCCCAAGCGTAAGAAGCTGGTATTCTTTCCTTATGGAATCTTTCAGCTCAGGAAACATGTCTATGAATTTCGTATGGAAATGAATCTTTTCCTCCTTGACCATTTTCATGGCAATAAAGGAAGTGATAGCTTTTGAGTTGGAACCCAAATGAAATTTGCTTTTAAGTACCACTTCTTTGGTTCCATTGACCTTTGTCGTCCCCTGAACTGAATGGTAGACGGTATCTGATTTGATAACACATACGGCTATGGCAGGGATTGCATATTTCTCTCGAATTTCTGCTGCGAGTGAATCCATAAACTTATTTGATATGATCTGCGCAGTGGTGCCAGAGGGATTGAATAAAAAATACATAGCGATGAGAAGAAATGTTGTTACTTTCATGGTGCAGTTAGTCGTTCATCCTTTTATCTGATTCCTCGTGCTATGTTTTTCATTGATATGGTCTATTTCCCAAACAAAATGTGATTTTAGACGGTGAATGCCATATCTGGGGGCAATGTTGTCTTGACCCATCATGGTGAGAAAGAATTCTATAGGACCATAGGTCTTGGATGATGTAAATAACTTCATCGTTGGTATGGTTAGTTTTCTGATCCAATCAGGGAGGTGAACGATTTTGATGGGTCTCATCCACGTTTTGAGCGCCAACTCTGCAATTTCATTCTGAGTGAGAATATCTGGTCCTCCTACAATGATTTCATGTTGCTTAGTATCCATAGATTCAGAAATTACTTTTGCTAAATCAGCACCGTGAATGGGATTTAATTTGTAAGCACCACTCCCGAATAAATAAACTTTCCCTTTTTGAGCCATATCAAGGAAATCTTTCATATCGGAGAAAAAACCATTTGGACGAACAATGAGATAGTCCATCCCTGAACGCTTTAGTTCATCCACAAATTTCTCCTTCGCTTCTACGATTTTTAGGTTTCGCATCTTTTCACCATTGATTACAGATACATAAATGAATTTCTTAATGCCTGCCTTCTTCGCCTCTTTGAGCAAATTCATATTGGCCTGGTAGTCTACATCCATATATGTTAGTCCGTCTTTTTGTCGTGTGATACCAACTGTTGAGATTAGGACATCAGCACCTTCTAGTTGACCAATGAGTGTTGTTGGATCAGTAACTTCCGCCTTTATGATTTGCTCTTGCTGCAAACCTTGTTTCTCAAGCTTCTTTGTATTTCTCATTATTGCTTGAAAAGGGAGTTTCTGATTTTGTAGTTCTTTGACAAGATGACTTCCTAAGTATCCTGTAGACCCTGCTACTATTATCTTTTTCATTTTTTTAAAAGGATTTGAGTGGAGTCTCATAAAGACCCCACTTGATTTGGAAATTGATTTAGAAGAATGTGAAGCCAAATGCGATGGTGAAATTAGTTCCCTCCAGATTTTCGAGACCATTTCTGCTTACACTTGCCATGAATAGCCGACCTTGAACGTCCATGGCCCATTTTTCTTTTTGCTTGAACTCATATCCGGAAGCGAGTAAAACTCCCTTACCCCATTCGTTTTTTGCTGATTTGCTACTTGACTCATAGAATGCTCTGGTATCTAAGGCTGCTCCAAATCCAGCGCTCACCCACCATTTGTCTGAAGTCCAGTACTGAACGGAAGGGATGATTCCTTCAAAGCTTCGATCTAGCCCGTCACTCTCATAGATCTGTCCAGCAGTGTTTAAGTATACGGCAAGATTATCTTTGACAAACCAGCCAATCTTCATGTTGGGTAAGGAGATATCTCCTGAGGTTTCATTTTCTGTTATTCCTTTTGTGAAATGAAGTACACCGATCCCAGCAGATCCACCAATAGTAAATCCTTTTCTTACAGGCTTTATACTTTGAGCATTCGATGTGTTACTAGCCAATGCCAGAATGGCAACCATGATTCCGACTATAATTGTCTTTGACTTTTTCATTTTTGTTAGAATTATTAGCGTGATTAGAATTCGTTTTTCATGATGGTTTCCAAAATCTGGTTCCGTTGCTCATCTTTATCTTGCTCATTGCTAAGCAGGATAATAAGACCATTGGATTCTGGAATGATGGCTAAGAAGCTGGTAAACCCATCAATGTTGCCACCATGGTGATAGATCACCTGATTTTCAATATTCAGTGTAAACCAACCTGCGCCTGGTGCATTGACACCATTCTGACCAGTTGGAGCAACCAATACCGCTTCTTTCTCTTCTATAGCGTAGTAATCTCCTAGCATAGCATCACCCCATTTTTCTAAGTCTGAAATGGTGCTTTCGATTTCTCCTGCACTGTAAGCAATCTGCATTTGATAGGCTTCAACTGCTAAGCTGTCATTGTACCCTTTTGCTCTTTCCGTTCCAGTAATTGCATCAGGGCCCTTTCCAGTATGGAGAAGGTTAAGTGGAGCATATATTTTTTCCTGCAAGTATTCCTGATAGGTTTTTCCTGTAAGCTCCTCAATCAGAATACCCATAATCAGGTAGTTGGAGTTGGAGTAGGAAAAGAATTCTCCTGGTGTAAAGTCCAATCCATCCTCTTCTATTGATTCCATGATAATATCGAAGATTTCCTCTGTATCAAAGAAATAACTATTCTCCTCTGCAAAGGATTCTACAGGCCCTACGTAATCAGGAATCCCAGAATGATGTGTCATCAAGTGTCGGATGGTAATCTGGTCACCCTGTGGAAATTCGTCATCGAAATCGCTTAGAGGCTGATCAAAACTTTCAATCAGTCCATCTCTTTTGAGATTGACTATGGCAGCTGAAGTGAAAGACTTAGTTACAGATCCAATTCGATATATGAGTGAAGGATCATTTGAAGTGCCATTCGCCATGTCAGCCATTCCAAATCCTTTCCTTACTATTTCAGTACCTCCTTTGCGGATCAATACACTTCCTGAAAATCCAATTTCTTCCAGGTATGCTTCAGCAGAAGTATACTCCGTTGGATTGGGTTGTGGATTGCTTTCATCGCTACAAGCACTCATAGCTACTACAAGCGCTACAGTTATTAAAAACATAATTTTTGTCATTAAAGCCGTCATTATTTTTTCGTTTTAAGATTGAATGATGACTCAAAATTGAAATGGTGAGCTGTGCTATTCGTCTTGGATTATATGATGGGACTGCTTAAATGAAAATCAGGACTTTTCTGATTCGAGAAATGAATTATGAGTCAGTTTTAACAATGATTTAGGTGGAATTAGAAAGAAGAAGCTGACACACAGAAATGACGTACGGTTTTCCATCTTCATGAAATTTCGGACGAAAGCAACATTTCCATTAAGAAAATTTGCCATCAAAACTAAATTCAAGAGAATATGAAAAAGCTAGGATTATTAATCGTAGGAGCTACAATGGCGATAGCTGTATTAGCGCAAGAAGATCTGGACAAAACAATTCGCAGAGTTGACAAACTACTAGAAAAAGAACTCAAAAATGAAAACATACATAACCTGTTTTTGTCTCTGTATTCTCCATCCAAAGATTTTGAATGGCATACGGCCAAAGGAAAATTCAATGATGGCCAAGAAGTGCTTGTAGATCACCCATTTTATACCGCAAGTGTAGGAAAGACCTTCACAGCCACTGCCATCGGTTTGCTGGTTGACCAAGGGCTTATTGGTTTCGATGACCGGATAGCCCAGTATTTGCCTGCCCACATGATGGTCGACTTACATGTCCTGAATGGAATCAATTACAAAGATTCCATTACAGTCGCCCATTTGTTGCAGCATACATCGGGTCTACCAGACTATTTTGGAGAAGAAACGTTGGATGGTTCACCCAGCATGTTTGATTTGATTATGATGGAACCGAATCGTATATGGGAACCGGAGGAATTAATCACTTTTGCCAAACATCATTTTAATCCTTCATTTGCTCCAGGTCAGAGCTACGCTTATACAGATACGGAATATGTGCTGTTGGGTATGATTGTGGAAGTGATCAGCGAGATACCATTTCATGAATTTTTATCAACCCATATTTTCAAACCCCTGGACATGAATTATACCTACTTGAATAGAAGATCGGCAGCAAGCCGGCCTGTCTTTCAAATGGCTGAAATGTATACGAGTGAGTATGAAATAAGCACATTCGAAAGTTTGAGTGCCGATTGGGCAGGGGGGGCAATAGTTTCTACGGGGAAGGACTTGATCAAATTCCAGGTAGCCTTAATGAATGGCGAATTGGTATCTAAAGAAACGCTTCACGCAATGCAGACCTGGACTAATGAGACCAAAGGCATGGAGTATGGTTATGGTTTACGTAAGATTGACTTTAAGGAGCTTTCTCCCGTTTTACCTAAATGGACGGTGATAGGTCACTCCGGATTAAACGGCACTTCTATGTATTACTGTCCTGATCTTGATATGTATCTGGTGGGCACTTTGAATCAATTGAGTGCTTCGAAGGATGCGGTCATGCTTATGGTCAAAGTGTTGATGCTGTGCAAAAAATTATAATCAGAGATGAGAAAGCTTATTTAGCTTTTTGCTTCTTCAGCCATGCTTTTGGTGTTAAGCTGGTATTTTTTCTGAAGAATTCATTGAAAACCGATTTGGAGGTAAACCCACTTTCATAGGCAAGACCAAGCAACGTCAGATGGCTGTATTGTGGATCGATCGCTTTCTTTTGAAAGTCTTTCAGTCGATAGCTGTTGACATAATCATTGAAGTTTTTCTCAAGTCTTTCATTTAGTAACCATGAAAGCTTGTTTGGGTGCAGGTTGATCGTCTCAGCCAATGTTCTTAAGGTCAGTGAAGTATCTAGGTACTGGTGATCATTTTGCATTAGGTCTTCCAAAATATCTGTAAAATAATTTACCTCTTCTACAGACATTAATGATTTTGAAGAGGTTTCTTGCTGGATTTCCGGGTGGTCTAATTGGTCATCCGGAAAATACTGGCTGACCAGCTTTTGATACTCCTGATCAGTTCTAAGGGGTGTTAAAAAGTTTTCATGTTTAAAGTTCACTACCTGTCCCATTTGCTTACTTAATTTCATTCTAAGCATGTCTAGCGCCTCGATGGATGAGATCTGAGCCATTAGATACAGGTCATATGCCATCAACGGTCGAGGTTGTACTTCTCCCAGTTTTTCTATCATAGCTCGTACTTCTGATTCTTTGACTACTTCATCACCATGAGTCAGGTGAAATAGCATCAGGTATTGCGCTGGATGTATCAGATCTGTGCGAGAATCAATCAACTTTTTTAAAACCTCCAGATTTTGTTGTTGAATGCAGCAGGCTAACTTCAACTGAATAGATAATGCAAAATCCGGATCTATTTCTAAGGATTTGTCCAGGTCACCTTGCGCTAAATCGTACTGTTTTTGCTGATAATATATATTGGCACGGGTATAAAAATGATTAGGGGAGAGAGGATTGTGTTGGATGCTGGTATTGATAAAGGCTAGAGCTGCATCGAAATCACCAAGGGCTGTAAGCAACTCAGCAAGACATTCATGGACATCCGGTTCATAAGGATCCATTTTCAATGCTTCTTGGATCGATTTGTTGGCAGCACGATAATCCCACAACCCCCAAAATTCATGAGTAGCCAGGCTGTGGTAGGCATATACAGACTTAGGTGGCTGACCTTTCCCACCTTTCTGGAAATAGCTTTCGGCACGTTTAAATGCATATTCTTTTTCTATGGCACCCCAGGAGCCTAGCAAACTGTAGCATAGACCGGCACCAAAAAGTGACATCTCAAAAGCCGGGTCGAGTTTTACGCTTTGTTCAAAAAGCAAGGCACCTTTTTGAATGTCCTTGAGGTTCCATCTTTTAAGAAAAAACTTTGCTTTTAAAAAGGTGTCATAAGCATCAATATTTTCCGTACTTGGCGTGACAAGATGTTCGTTGAGCTCCAGGTGTCCGTAATTCTCCCGTATGCGCTCCGCAACCAATAGACTGATTTCATCCTGTAATGCAAAAATATCTTCCAGTTTTCTGTTGAAGTTCTCAGACCAAATCTGAAAGCCATTGTCTGTCCTTATAAGCTGGGTAGTGATCCTAACCTGATCTCCAAACTTTCTGACACTACCTTCCAAAACCAATGCCACACCCAATTCATTGCCGATATGGCGGACATCTTTTTTGATCTCCTTGAAAGCAAAAGAAGAGGTTCTGGCAGCTACTTTCAACCCTTCCACCTTGCTCAAAGCAGACATGATTTCTTCAGTCATACCATCTGAGAAGTATTCGTTTTCCGAATCTGAACTCAGATTTTCAAGTGGAAGGACAGCTATGGATTTTTGGTTGGTCAATGATCTGGTAATGAGCGAATAAAAATAAGGCGCTTACAACCATAATAGCAAGGTTATATCTGAATCTCCCATGAAAGACCGTCTAAAAGGTTTCAATATTCATCAAAAAGTCCACGATTTCATTTTAGGACGAATGCTCTGCTATTCCTTCCCATTCTTGCATCGTCAATCATAACAAAAAAATTAACGACTGACATGAGGTGAATCCTACAGCAGGACAAGCTTCATTCGAAATCAAAAACTTAAACCATTAAACAATCAAATTATGAAAAATCTAGTCATCTTCATTTTTACACTTTGTGCTTTTGGAGCATTTGCACAGAGTAGTTTTTCAACAAACAACCGAGAGGAAGTAAAGTACAAATATCGAGTAAGCATGCCGATGATCATCGTACCTCAGTTATTTGAAAAGTCTTGGGATAACCGTAAGCATACCCAACATATTGAGTTTCATATCAAGCGTGACTTGAATAATAAGAATATAATAGGGGTGAAGGTTGCCACCTGGAGGTTATTTCAACCCATGGGGATCACCTGGTGGGATGGTCTCCTCGATAAAGTTGAATCGGGAAGTGAGTTTTATCCTGGTCATGTAAGAGAATCTGGTATAGGCGTATCCTATCAGCGTATGGTTTGGAAAGGATTGTTCACCACAGTGGAAATCTTACCTCAGTTTAAAACCTACTTGGATGAAAACGGTGATAAAGTTGGCAAAACAGGGTTTAAACTTTACAACTCTTTTCATCTGGGATATCACCTGGCCTTTGGAAAAGAAAAACGTTTTTTCATAGAACCACAAGTGCATTCGCAATTCTGGGTACTTGATACCAATGCACCAGAAGGGTTCAAGTCTTTGGATGACAAATGGAGAAACTATTTCCTTTTTGAGCCAAATATTTACCTTGGGTTCAAATTTTAATCTATGCAGAATCAATCTGCGTCTAGGCGGAGTCGAAGACAGAATAGCGGGTCATGCGCTGGCCTGTGGTCGGAAGCTTTATTCTGTCTAGATTTTTGCATACTTTTTATCAATGAAAAAGTATGAGCCCAGCGGCTTGAGCGTTAACGAATAATTCCTAGGACACAAATCGCTTAGGATCAAACAAGTATCAGGAGCGATGGGTCAAGCATGTGTAATGCTGGCTGCCGCTGAAGCGCGGAATGAAACATTTGGCAGGCGCTTGAAATGTGCGGCCTGCATTACTTATGCTTGGCGGGCTGGTGGGTTAAATGCGCGCGGGCAAAAAAACTTTCACACTCAACTGTTTCAAATTACATAGACGTTCAAGGACGAGGTGCGCACGGCCCGGATGAGCGCGGCCTTGAGCGGCTATTTAATATAACGTCAAATTATATAACTGTGCGGTGGCATGTGCGTGAACAAATCCCGAACTTCATACAGAATCGAACTGCTCCAGATCCCGCATCGCACGGATCAGCGCGCATGGCTGCGGGAGATGGTTAACATAATATCATTATAGAACTGAGGGTGGCGATTCGCTTTGTCGGGTAAAGAGCAAGTCTTTCCTCAAACCGCCAGAAGCCAAGGGTCCTTCGCTGCCGCTCAGGAATGTTATATAATTTATATTATGTTAAATTGAATTCTAGACTACTGCCCTTTGCGTGTTTGTCAGGGCATTTGAGGTGATTCATGTACAAGCAGTCTTCAATAACACAATTTGAATGATTACTGGGGAATGAAATACTTCTTGAAAAGCGGAGCGAAATACGGATCGCAAAACGAAGGCGTCTCCGTGGAGTAATCGACAATCTCCTGATCCTCCAAAGCGTTGGCAATTCGTTTGATATTTCCCTGGCTACCCAACTGATAAGCCTGTAAAACCCGTTGTGAAGTCAATTGGGTTTCACCAGCCAGCAACGCCTTGATGTAGTTGGTTTGGTACAGCGTTAAACCCTTAACGATGTTCTGAAACAATGCCAGATGATCGTTCAGTAACTCAGCCCATGAATCTTTTAATATGGCTGGTGTAATCTTTTCCTTTGCATTGTTCCAGCAAATTCGGGCCAGGTACTGAACATAGTACGAATGCGACTCCACAAGACTAACCAGATCCTGCGCAACCTCGATGGTAATGCTCTTACCTGTTTTCCTGAATTCTAAAAGGAGAAAACTTACCCACTCACTATGCTCCACTTTATTCAATAAGATGGTCTCTCCAAATCGATAAAATGGTTGTGATGAATGCGAGAACAACCCACTCATCACGTGCCTCTTGCTTCCATAAAGACAATATGTTACCTCCTTGTGCTTTTGCCAGTGCGATCGAAGCTTTTCCAATACAATAGCTCCATCCTGCCATTCTGCTATCTTTTGAAATTCATCGATGCATACCACTACACGAATCTTTCGCTGACGAGCAATTTTTTGTGCTAGATCCAGCACTGTTCCCGGATCCAGTTTGGACTCAGGGAAATCCAGAGAGATGCTGAGCTCCTCACCTTCTCCCACGGTATATTTAATGTAAGGGACAAAGGACTTAATATGTTTGGTGACCGTATCGGTCAACTGTTTGAGCTTGGATGTAGTAGCCAGTAAAACGGATTTGAGCACCGTTGCGTAAAACTCATCTGAGAACTAATACCAAAACAATCTATTTTCACTTGGTATAATTTCCCTTTATACGTGCCAAGGGCGTGGTCCACCAAAGATGATTTGCCCCACCTACGTGGTGAGATTAAAACAATACTTTGTCCATCCCTGAATGCACCATGTAGCCGCTTCAATTCGGCCTTACGGTTGCAGAAATTTTCCCCCGTTGATAGTAGCCAGTATTTGCCTCTGGGTAACTGCGCTTCCAATTAAATTTTAGTGGCTACCAAAACAGAACCCGGTTCTGTCACCGTCAATGACTTTACTTTATCCCCATTAAATTGGAATGAAATAACAGTTGAGGGAGCTCCATTGTAAAAGAATCTATGGTCACCGATTTTATAAAGTCCCCCACCAAAAGCACCCAACTTCCCCAGAGAAAGCATTTTGCGCATATTCAGCTTTACTGAAAATCCATCCTCATCTCCGTCACCGTATTTATAATCTCCCAGGTACTTAGGCGCCTCTTCCTCCTTGATGTTATCGTATCGTTCCCCATCGGCATCACCCGGGGCCTCCAAATACGCAATCAGTTTTTTTGAATTGTCCACGGCATCAGGGCTCATCTCTTTCTCCATTCTAAGTCCGGCTTTGGCATGTTGCAACAAGCTGATGCCATGCGGACCCAGGGTGCTCTGAACGCCTGGCGTGAATTCGATCATGCCTTTCACTACCTCGTAAGCACCTAAAACTGTATAAGTAAACAGGTTAGGCCTCGCTCCTTTACTGAGCAAATATTCAACGATGTCTCTCCTTCCCACATGCGATGCCGCCCCTATGGCTGATTCAAAATCTCCAAATCCCCAGTCCCATGTGGCGCGTGCAAGCTCAGGTCGTTGGTCAACAAGTTCTTTTACTTTATCCAGGTCAGAGTGTGACTTGCCCACCACTTCAGCAACAAGATCATTGGTGATGGCAGGATAATTAGGATGGGGTTTCCCAGGGCCGTCTTCTACAACTAGCGGTGCAGAATGACCCCCTAATGGTAGCGCCATTCCTGCTAGTCCAAAAATAGATCCCTTAATGATGGATCTTCTGGAAAGGAAATTTCTAGTTTTCATAATTGCAAAGGGTTTCTACTATGATACGGAAAACCAAAGACTATGTCAGCGGATTTATGCCAATGTCACTGTTAATCACTTAGGTAACCGAATCCATTATGTGAATTCGGGTGCGTTATGGCTTCCCCATTAATATGAACGCAGCCCAGTAATGAGAAGAACAAGACAGGAATAAAGCCGTAAATCCATTTTTGTGAATCCTTGGCAAAAAATGCAGGGTCAGTAATATATTATTTCACACTCTGGGTTACCCAACTTAAATTCGCCAATACTTCGTTCCCTTATCCTTGTATTATAGCATTTCAAAACTCCAAGTGAGATGTTAGCTACCGGATTTAGATTGCGAACCGGTGTATTCGAACAATCGAGATACATTAAACCTGATAACCCTTCAAGGGCATTTAATCTTCTCAGTGGTGTACCAGAACAATCCAGTTTTTTTAGTTGATGCATATTTTGCAACACATCAATGTCGTCAATAGGTGTACTGCTGATATTTAGCTCCTCCAGCTGTGGTAATTGCTTTAGTACTTCTATATTATTGATTGGACTTTTTACTGCATGAAGTGAAAGTAAATAACGATGATCACTCAATGGTGACAGATCTGAAATGCGGGTGGACGAAAACTGAACCCGCTTCAATCGTATGAATGGGTTCAGTGCATGAAGGTCGTCTACAGGAGTATCCTGAAAGTGTAGCTCCTCTCCTTCCACCAATCGATGTAAGGCTTCAGTTGAGTTTTCATCCATTCCCATCTGAATATTAAATACATTCTTCCATTCACCCGAAAGGGACTCCCACCATTGCTTGAGTGCAGCACTCTTATAAACCACAAGGCATAAAGCGTTATTGTCTAGGAAACGTTTTACAGCAATGTCATCTACATCGGTATTGTCCAGAAATAACTTTCTAAGTTTGGCATGTTGCTGTGTTGCTAAATTTTGTACGAGTGTATTGTTAGCTACCATCGTGTTTAGTGCATTCCATTGAGCCATTGCAGACAAATCATACACCATGGTATGGCTTACATCCAAATAGGTAATGTCCTTTAAGGCTTCCAGGGGTCTTAAATCAGATATTGACGTATTGGAGGCAATAATCACCTTCAGGTTGATGAACCTTCGCAGCGGTTCAAGATCATTAATTTCCGAATGAGCCAGATTGATAGAATCCAGTTTAATAACCCTGGCCAATTCTTCTTTAGAAGGATTATTACTTATACCACCTGATTGTTGAAATCGGGCTCTCCAAACATGCGATAACGTGGACCACCAACTCTTAAGATCTTCAGAATCGAAAATCACTAGCACATCTGGTCTTAAAGCCATGAAAGCCTCTGCTGTTGTTTTATTGATTTTTGAATTATCACAGTAAACTCTTTTCAATCGAGCTAACTCCTGAAGGGTGGATAAATTGGAAACGGGTGTGAAATTGATATAAAGCTCTTCTAAGCTCTTCATGCCTTTCAGGGCAGTGATGTCGGCAGTCCTAATACTGTCAAGATGTAGGACCTTTACATTGGAAAGGGTACTCAAATAACTCAAATTGATGATCGCAGTTCTTGATAAATTAAGCTGTTCGACATTCACTAATGAATCCAATGGCTGAAGGTTCGTAATGCCTGATAACTCCAGATTTAAGTGTTTAAGTTTCAGACATTGACTCAACGAATTATAATTAATCAGATGAGTTCCACTTAAATCCAATTGCTGAAGGTTTGCCATTTTCTCAATCACAGTTACATCTGTTACCTGTGAATGGCTCAAAGAAAGATGCGTAAGCTTCCAAGCATAACGGAGTGGAGCAATATCCATTATGTTGGTATAAGATAAATCCAAATCAGTTAATTCAGTGAGGTTACGAACTGGCGCAAGGTCAGTAATATTTGTTTTGGAAAGATTCAGCGATTTCAATCCGTACAGTTGTGAAAGGGGTGAAATATCCTGTATGAAAACATTCCCACGAAGATCAATGTTTTGAATACTGGTAATTCGTTTAAGATCCGAAAGCTGTACGGTGTCAATTACTTTGATTTCTTTTTTGAATATAGATTGCCATTCATACGATAATGCATTCCACCAATAGGAAAGAGCAGCACTTTCATCAAACTCATTGGTGTAGATGCTCACGATTTTCAAATCCTGATCTTCAGGATTGTAGTTCACCTCAATAAAACGTTTAACTGTGTTGTTAATCGCTTCGCCATCCATCGTAGTGCCTCTTAGGTTTCTCAGTAATTGCACTGTATAGAATACATTATTATCAGATTGCTCCCCTACTTCAATGTCTTCAATGGTAAACTCAAACTGAACATCCTTAAAAAAAAAGTCAACATCTTTGAGATAGGCAGGCACATCTTTGTTGGTGATAACCTTACGGGCAGCATCAAGGTCATCTTCAATCTGAACCTTATTATCCCTAAATATCTTCGTATAACTTTCAGTGATCAATACATCCTTATCACGAGAAGAGGTCTTTTCGCTTCCAAGTGTATTGAGCATATACTCGAGAAAGCCAACCATGTTCTTCACCTTATCCAACTCTGGTGAGTCTCCCTCTTTAAGCTTTTGTGCTTCCGCAGAAATAATGAGCGTGAATAACAAAAGAGTTACTGTCGTACACTTTCTAATTAAGTTCATGGTGCACGAATCGTCTAAGGAGTGCCTCATCGCCCTTGTTGGGCAACTTCACCAAGTTTGAAATCAGCCAGCCGGTGTTGTACCCTGGTCGGTTGAACTCTGATAACTCAAAATACCAACCGGGAATCTGAAAGAAATGAAACTTAACCTGATCCACCGATTTAAATTTCAATCCTCCCTTTTTTACCTCGTATAAAAAAACTGATAAATGATCAGGTACAAATTTTTTACTGACAAACTGAGCTACACTGTCTCTATTGAGAAAAGCCTTACGCAAATTCATAAAATCCAACTCATGACTCATGGGATGTAAAAATTTGCCTATGGCCACCGTATCTCTTTTAAAATAAGGGTCAAATCTATCTGCATGCACCCTATAGATGATCCAGCGGGTACCCAGGTGATGCTTCTCCAATTCCATGAACAATGTAACCAACTGCTCCTTGCCATTAGCGGTGAAGGTAGACTGCACTTCAGCAAACCAGTTGGCATTATGAAAGTTCAATAAAGCTGGATCATTCTTCTCCAGAACATGATTAGCAAACTGAATTTTTAAATCATTGCTGATTCCTGCATTGGACCGGTCAAAAAGCATTTCCAGATACTGCTTACGGAGTTTTGGATTTTGAAACTGTTTGTCCTTTGCATAGTAGCGTTCTCCGTTCTCATCTTCTTCCCCATTGAAGCGCCTGAAGAATTGATTGATCTGCTTAGTTTCAGCGTATAGTTTTGTTTCATCCTCCAATTCATCTGTAATTTGAGCTTGCAGATAACAGGAACAAGAAATCAATACCAACAAAAGAACGGACCTTATGATCATGCAGAAGTCTCCGTTACACGAATATCACCTAACAGCACATCCCAAAATTCAATCGTTCTTCCTGCGATTTGTGTTTTCTTACGCTCCACATAGATGGTGATGTCTTTCTTTGTGGTGTCTTTATATTTTATGCCATCATCCGACTCCCCTTCAAAACGTTGGTAAATGGTAATGACACCTACATAACGTCCATCGGGCTGCCTTTCCAGGTCACTGATGTAATGTATGTCGTACCACTGAATCTTAACACGGTCGTAATTCAAAGCAATCAGTCTTTCAAAGTATTGACGCACTTTGTAATAATTGACCTCCTTCTTGTTAATGGAAGAGACGCCCATTTCACTGTCATCAGCAAACAACTCTTCCGCACGGTCCATCACGCGTGTGGCTTCAGAATAAGGAGTAGTTTTATTTCCGATAATGGAAATGTATTTACTCAGGTCTTTGACTTTTTCAAGTGCCAATGAGTCAATGGCTTGTTTACGTTGTGGGCTGATATCCCCGCTTTGAGCCAACAGGCTTCCGGAAATGAACAGCGCAACAAAAAGTGTTAAAAAGTATTTATAGGTATTCATAGTGTTTTCTTTATTCAGTGAATGCTAATATTAATTCTTAACCAGCTCTACCTCGGTAATCTTACCGGAACCGTCAAACTGAAGCTGATTAATTTTATTCATGTTCTTTTTCTGATCTTTCAGGTAGTTCAGGTACTCACCTATCGTGGTTGGGCGGTCGTAGTCTTTTTGTCCGTCTGCTTCACTGATCACAATCAACACAGGTGTATCCTTAGATGCAAACAAGGATAAGGCTTCATTGATACTGCTGTTGGCAGAGGCAATATTATTAGAACCGGAGATTGCCGCGAAGTAGTTTTCAAGTTTGAGATAGGGTTCGGCTGCTTTCCTTCGAGCTGCCTCTTTTAGGGCTTGTTCCTCCATCTCTAGTTTTTTTCGCGCCTCCTCTTCTTGTCTTTGCTGCTCACGGAGTTCTGCTTCCTGCTCCATCTTTGCTTTTTCAGCTGCTGCATTGGTTGCATCCATGGCCGCCTTTTTACTTTTACAGCTTACACCTGCTGCCATGAGCATGATAATGAGGGCCCACATGCTTAATCTTCGTGAAATTCTATTTGATACCATCTTCTTTGTTTTATATATGATTGATATGTCGGTTTAAAAGAAATAATTGTGCCACACCTAAAACGTTCCTGAGTAGTACTATTGGTATAACCATGTGGAATTTTTTACCCAAATTATGTATAGCAGCTTACCCATTTCCACATGTTGGTATTACAAATAAAAAAAAGCGTGCCGGTAAGACAAGCTCTTTTCCATCAACGTCATTTAAATGGTACGAACAGGTAATCTACCTATTACTGTCTGAGATTACTCCACAAGCCACCCTGCCACCGGCAGCTCCGGTTGGCTGCGTTGTGAAATCATCCACTGCAGCATGAACAATGATTCCTTTCCCAAGGATATTGGTAATTTCATCACCTATAATTGTCCATCCTTCAATTTCTTCACTCCATGATACGTTACCTTCGGCATCTGCTATAAGGTTGATCACATCACCAGCGTGGTATTCACCTTCTCCCCTTTTACCATGCGACATTCCACCTGGATTCCAGTGTCCACCGGCTGAAGTGGCATCTGGCGCACTGCAATCCCCATATTCATGCAAATGTAAAGCGTGCGGCCCGGGAGTAAGTCCTGTCATTTCGATGGACATCCGTACAGTCATGTCGCTTGTTTGCTCAAATGATGCCATACCACTGGCACTGCTTCCGCTCGCGCTATTCATGGTAGCTGTGGCAGTTGGTTGCTCTGTTACTGTTTCTACAGTTTGTGTCTCTTCACTTACCGACTCTTCTTTCTTAGCTGGCGTACAGGCCATCAAAAAAGTCAGGGATACTGCTGTTATACTTGCGCTTTGTAATCTCATAGTTTTACCGATTAGCCTTAATTCAATTTGCTTTCAAAGGCTGTGATTTAGTTAAATGGTCTATGGATCACAACCGATATGCGATAACTAAACGCAGGTACAGGTATATGGTTCAAATCTTCTTTGAATATTCCTAGTACTTATAAAGTGATGGGCAACTGCTTGATTCTTTTGCCTGTAATGCGATACATGGCATTACACAGCGCTGGGGCAAATGGTGGCACTGGTGGTTCTCCCACACCTGTAGGTTTCTCGTTACTAGGCACAATGTATACTTCTGTTTCAAGAGGAGCATCCGTGATGCGAGCTACCTCATAGGTGTCAAAGTTACTTTGCTGCACGGCTCCATTTTTTACAGTGATTTTGCTCTTTAGCGCGATACTGGCACCAAATACAGCCCCTCCTTCAAATTGTGCCTTTACTCGCTCCGGATTTACGGCCACCCCGCAGTCGACTGCATAGTAGACTTTGGGTATTTTTATTTTTCCGTTTTCAACTGTTACTTCCACCACACAGGCTACATAACTCAGAAAACTTCGATGTGCAGCTATTCCCATTGCACTTCCATCAGGCATTTCCTTCCCCCACCCTGAAATTTTCTTGGCTTGTTCTATTACATTTCTGAATCGTGCAGTACTCCAGGGAAAGTCTTCCAGCTTTTCTGAATAATTCCAAAATTCTTCGGAGTAGGATGCCATGTCGATATTCCTATCACTACCCAATAGATCCAATAAATTCTGAGCTGGGTCCACACCTCTTTTTTCTGCTACTTCATCCAAAGTACAACCAATGGCAAAGGCATGGTTGATATTAGCTACAGAACGCAGCCACCCTACCCTTACCTGTGCACTGGCGTTGTTGCTTTCACAAGAAACATTGGGAATATCATAGGGCATATCCAGCACCCCTTGCGACAGCTCAGACCCTGAGGGTTCATTGGCTTTGGCATTAGTAGTTGAGCCAATGGATGGAAATACCGTACGGTGCAACCATGAATTCACTTCTCCGGATTCATCCATACCCACACTAATGTGTTGGGCACAGTTAGCATGATAATAATCGTGTTGAATGTCATCTTCACGCGTCCATAATAGTTTGATAGGAAATCCACTTTCCTTAGCTATCAACGCTGCTTCTACCACGTAGTCTGGCTTTGATTTTCTACCGAATCCACCACCCAATAACGTAACATTGACCGCCACCTCCTTTTCATCTACACCCAAGGCTGCCGCCACAGCCGCGCGAGCCCATTGAGGTTCTTGCGTAGGCGCCCATATCTCCATCTTACCGTCCTTAAAATTCGCCATGGCACAAGGTGTTTCCATTGGTGCATGCGATAAATGATGCACTCTATAATCGCCCTGCACTTTTTTACTGGAGGCTTTCAACGCTTTGGTTGTTTCACCCTGCCCTCGCCTTACCTTCCCATTTACTTTCGCTTTGGCCATCATGGTTTCGATGTAGGTAGTGGAGTCATAATTGGCGTTGACACCATTTTCCCAAATGATCTCCAGGGCATCGCGGCCTTTCATTGCGGCCCATGTATTATCGGCAACCACCACCACTCCACCTAAAGGACTATCTAACTGAATAGGAAAGCCGGGGGATTCTAAAGTAAATACTTTTTGCACACCCGCTATTTGCATGGCTGCATCTTCCTTATATGATTTCACTTTACCACCTGCAACTGGTGGTCTTTTCACCAATGCTACTTTGGCACCTTCCAACTTTGTATCCAAACCGAAGACCGCTTTACCAGTGACAATATCTTCGAGGTCAACAATGGAAGTTTTTTTACCGATGAATTTAAAATCTTCTGGTGATTTGAGTGTTACCTCTTGCTCATCTGGTAATGGAAGTAAGGCTGCCTTATCTGCCAGATAACCAAAACCCAACACATCTCCATTGTTATTAATTACTTCATGGTTTTTTGCTTTGCATTCCTTAACATCAATTTTCCATTCATCGGCTGCAGCCTGCTCCAGCATCCTTCGGGCAGTAGCCCCCGCTTTTCGCATGATCGGATAGAACATCCGTACACTGTAGGAGCCATCCGTATTCTGATCTCCGTATTTGACATCACCAACAGCTTGCACCACTTTAACTTTTTCCCAATCCACTTCCAGTTCATCTGCCAGTACCAGCGGTAAGCTGGTTTTAATTCCTGTGCCCATCTCCGATCGGTGGGCAATGATAGTAACATCTCCTGATCCATTGATGTTGAGATAGACACTGGGTGTAAAGTTGACTGATGGATCACCCATCAATTTTTTAGAGGTATTGGTGCAACTGAACTGCATACCCAACAGTAATCCCGTGGCGCTGATAGAGGTGGTTTTAAGAAAAGTCCTCCTGTCGATTTTAAATATTTTATCCTTCATGAGTTCCTCCTTTCGCTGCACGCTTAATGGCTCTTCTGATTCTTACATAAGTTCCACAGCGACAAATGTTACCCGCCATGGCCTGATCAATATCATCGTCTGTTGGATTGCTGTTGCTATTGAGTAGCGCCACTGCAGACATGATTTGTCCTGATTGGCAATAACCACATTGAGGCACATCTTCTTCCATCCAGGATTGTTGCACCGGGTGCAACGCGCCATTAGCAATCCCTTCGATAGTAGTAATCTTTTTTTCGCCAATTGCAGAAATGGGCAATGAACAAGACCGAACAGGCTGACCATCTAAATGAACAGTGCACGCACCGCACAAAGCCTTGCCACATCCAAACTTGGTACCCGTCATACCCAGGTTATCCCTGATTACCCACAATAAAGGGGTGTCTTCGGCCGCCTCTACTTCTACTTCTTTTTGGTTGATGTTAAATTTATATGCACTCATTAGATAAAGTTGAGTTAATGGATCACTACATGGAATACTGAATCTAGTATTTTTTTACCTGTGGTGGAATTGATTGGGGTGTTTCCAAGCAGATATCACATTCAAATCTATAGTTAAAGCAAAGCTTTAAGATAGCTATTGAGTTGAAGTAATTATCTATAACTCATTATCATTCAGTTTACTAAATGAAATATTTTAAGTAAATTAACGTTAACTACTGACTAAAAAACATGTTACCCCGTGTCTTAGCCATATTGACCCTCATTGCAATGGGTTGCCAAAGCAATCCAATGTTTTGCCCTACTCCTGAGACCGTTAGACTCAGGAAAGCCAAGGCGCATAAAATGCGCTACGCAATGGCCAAAAGAAAGCAAGCTCAGGCCAATAATCATGATTACTTTGCGGATTCTGGGTATAAGACCAAGTCTCTTACTAAAATAGAAGAATGGGATTGTCCTAAACCTGGTCTGAAGCATGATAAAATGGTACAAAAAAAGGCAAAAGACTTGCAACGCAGATATGCAAAAAATCTTAAAAAGGTAGCCAAAGAATCTGAAGAGCGTACCGCTTCCGTTTATTCAGAAGGCAAGAATTAGTTCTTTCCCCTAATTGCTCCTTATTACTCTGAATGTCTTGTAGTCAGAACCGTAGGATATCTTGATCAAATAGGAACCTGGTTTTAATTCCGACATATCCATTTCAAGTGGATCTCCACTTACAAGAATTTGCTTTTCCATTCTTTGCAATACTTTTCCCGAGAAGTCAAAAAGAGTAATCAGTAAATTTTCACCAAACAATCCTGTGTGAGAAATATACATTTTGCTAGCAGACGGATTAGGAAATACGCTCATGGAGATATCTCCTTTTTGCACTTCCGTAATATTCACTGTAACAATGTAGGAGTAAGTAAATTTTTTATCCAAATCAACCTGCTTCAGTCTATAGAATATCCTTCCTTGAGATAATTCAAGATCTGAAAATGAATAGGTCTTAGTTTCTGTTGAATTGATTGCACCATTCACTTTTCCGATAGCTTCAAATTTTTTGCCATCCGATGATTTTTCGATTTCAAAGTAGTCGTTGTCTTTTTCTGATGCTGTTTCCCACGTAATAGCTACCCTGTTCTCAACTTGCTTTGCATTAAAGTTGACCAATGTAATCGGTAATGGAACGCTGTTGCCAGACATAGCCCAGGTAGAAAATGTAGTTACACCGGGAACGGTCGCTGTGACTGCTCCGCTAGTTTGTCCAGGCAATGGAGCATCCCAAAAAGTGCCATTCCATCGCTGACCTAATAATGTATTAATGGTACCCACCTCACCAGCACTGGCTGACAGTATAATATCTGCATTAGGAGTTGTTTCGCCTGCAAGACTAATAGACCAAAACCGATCAACCGTATTGGCGCTGTTATCCGCACCTAATGCATCTTTCACATGATTCACTCCGGGAGGAAGTGGAAGATTGTTAGCAGCAGTGGGATACGTTGCCAACGAAACTGTTCCAGCATCTCCTGTGGATAGGTCAAATGTAAATGGGATGTAATTACCACCTGCGTTACCAAACGGGAAAACATGGGGGCTTGCATTCGTTCCGATAGTCCAGCTCATAATGCTATTGTACGCAGTGTTTTCGCTAAGTACATATCCATTTGTTCTGACAACAGCAGTAGGCAAAGGGTCATTAATTGCTAATAAATTTAAATTCAAATCTAACGCACCATTAGTCAGTGTTAAAATGTGACTAACATTGACATCATTGTTCATTTGAACATTAGCAGCGGCTTTGTTGATAACCAGTTCTTCAAAATCCGTAATGGTGGCACCGCCCAGTATTGATAAAGTTGCTCCGGTAAAAGTGACTACACTATTCATCAGGTCCAACACAGCTGCATCATTGGTAAAATTTCTGCTGATCGAAATGTCTGTTAAAACCTGCATGTCTGTGCCTGCATCAAATGTGATATCATAGAAATTGTTAGTTCCACCTCCAGTAATATTATCCGTGCCAACGTTGCTATCGAATACCAGATGTGAGGTTCCTCCCGTAAACGTTCCGTTGTTTACCCATTCACCAGAAACGCGGTGCGTTAAAGCCGTTCCTCCTTTAAATTCAGCTCCACCTCCAATAAATACATCTTGTGCAACAATCCAGTCCGTAGCAGCGGTAATCCCTGATGCGGAAGTGTTGGTGATCGAAACATTATTAAAGGCTGGCGTATTATCAACTAGATTAATTGGAACTGTGCCACCAAAATCCACGGTGCCTGTGGTAATAAAATTATTTCCAAGCGTAACGTTGACCGAAGGGAACGGTGCAGTAGGATTAAATGTAATCGTACCATCACTTGTAAAGGTTCCATTATTCACAAAATGACCGCCCATTGTATGATTCAATGCGCCTCCATTCCATGTGGAACCTGCAGCTACATTCATGAAGACGGACACAGTCCACGGTTGGGACGGATTGATAGGAGCCGTGTTATTGATATTGACTGTAGCAAGTACAGGTGACGATGTGCTATTAAAAATAGGTTCGATGGTTCCATTAAAATTTACAACCCCGGTCGAAGTTGAAGATATTGCGGCATTCAATTGAATGGTCTGAACTTTTGTACCTGTGAAAGTGGTAATGCCACTTGAAAACAGTATTCCGGAGTTTGTTAAATTTCCATGTACCGTTGTAGTCGTTCCATTCACATCAAAATCCCCCGTGACAGATACGTCAATGTTGTCATTGATGGTCATATTTCCGGATATGATATTGTATTCACCATTGACGATAAGTTCTTTTACTGTCCAATTATTCCCTGTAATGGTTTTGGCGGTACCATTAAGAATCAGTGTTCCGGGAGTACCATCTAAGGTTCCGTTATTGATGATGTTTCCAGACAAAGCCAAAGTAGAGCTTGGTAGGGCCAACGTGGCTCCTGGATTTATTGTTAAGTTCCCCGCAATTGAAGTAGGGTCAGATATCGACTTTATTCCACCATCACTTATTATCAAATGACCATAGGAGTTGGACTGTATGGCGCGAGTAAACCCACCATAGTATTCTACAGTACTGGTTGGATCAGTGGCAATGGATGCAAAATTAGTCACTTGAACAGCAGGACCACCAAATCGAGCCATTGCACCAGCACCAATGGTTACAACTCCACCTACTACAGCTCTTGAAACTACAAAAGTAGAAAAATCCATAGTGCCATCTGTCACGCTTAGGTTCCCATTTACACCAAGATCCCCAAGCAGCGTCAGTGTATTGGCTCCTTTGTCGACAACCAGGTTATCGAACGTAGTCGCATCTACTGTTTGAGCACCACTGCCATCAAATGTTACTGTTCCAGATCCTGCATCAAAGCCTCCGTTATTGATCCAATCTCCGCCAACATTTATGCTTGAAGTGGTAAGCACTTTTAATAACGTTGACGCGCCAATGTTTATATCTCCAACCACATTAATCGGACCGTTTACATCAAGTTCTCCACCTGTTGTTACAATCATATCATTATTTACAGTGGTTAGCGCACCAATAGTTGCATCTCCGCTTGTCTTATCAAAAGACAAATTATAATAAGTAAGGCCAGCCACAGTTTGAGAGTTAATCCCGTTGTAGGTTACCTTTCCAGTTGATGGTGTAAATGTTCCACTTACATAATTGTAATTCTGCCCAATATTTAAATTACCAGCTCCAGTAAATGTGATGTTAGCGTCACCATTCTGTGTTAATGATCCCGATACATTGTAAATTCCTGTGCTTGCTATTAGATTTATTTTTCGATTGGCTGATCCATCACTCAGCACCACATCTCCAAAAGATGTAAATGATCCGGTTCCTATGTTTATGGTATGGATAGCATCTGAACTCCAAATGCCGTCTACATTTCCAAGTATCGTAATTGATCCACCTCCAGAAAGCGTCAACGTGGTTGGTGTAACAGAATCAAAGTATAACTTTTTGCAAATGGCAGCAGGACTTACAACAGGTTGATTGGTAAATGCAACATCGCCAAGATGTACCACGTCAGTGATTGCTGGTATGCCTGCTGGAGACCAATTTGTGCTAAGCCCCCACGAGCTGTTGGTAGCGCCTGTCCATGTGAATTTTATCAAACCTTCAGACAGTGTCCACAATGCTGAGGTCGCAATGTTGGTAATGTTTGTTTTTTGAATCCAATCTGCCAAAACATCATTACTGGTATTGGCATTGGTTTGATCCACCCATGACCCAACATTTCTCCAAAAAGTAGATGCTCCCTCAGCGTTACCATTCACTTCTCCTTGTTCATAGTGCAAGCGCAGGGTAGCATTATTAGATGATCCACCGCCTCCCATCGAAATACTGTATTGTCGGTTCATGCAAGCAGCAGCAGCAAAAGATGCCACGGGACCTATTGCAACGGTTACTGTAATGCTATTTATAGTTCCTGTGATAGAGCCAACACCAAAATTGATAAAATTATTAGGGCCCTCAAATGTATAATTCACACCTTCAGCGAATGCCGCCAGGTTTCTGGTGATGGTTCCAAGAATAATCCCATTTCCAATTCTATTGTTATTGATCGTAATTGAATTTGATCCTGTCTGCATGCTACCGGCATTCATGTCCAGGTTCAATGCAATAACGTTACTATTCAAAGTAATTTTATTGGCCACACCCTTATTGATGGTAAGATTGTTAAATGTAGTGGCTCCGGTAATTGTGGCATCAGAATTTCCTGTCATAGACACTGTAGAAGAGCCTGAGGTAAAAGTGCCGCTGTTAACCAAATTGCCAGCCAATGTATGTGAGAAGGTGCTCGCGTTAAATGTAGTGGTAGCTCCTATGGTAAAATTGCCATTGATGGTTAATCCGGAAGGTGGTGTTTTTGTATTTCCGTTTGAAACAATGAGGTTACTAAACGTATTGAGTACAAGTGCTTGCGCTCCGGTGCCATTATAATTTACGGTATTAGGTACGTTGCTCGTAGGGTCGAAAGAACCACTATTTGAAACTGTGCTTGTAATCCCAAGTGTGCCTGCACTTCCCATGATAAGCGTACGGGTAGCTGGAATAGTAACGTTAAACAAATTTGCCGCACCTGAAAGTGTGGACGTACCATTAAATGTAGCTGTACCAGCACTGGCGGTGAAAGATCCAGCTACGGATAGGTTAGATGAAATGGAAAAGTTCTTGTTCGTTGTAATTGTTCCAGGAACATTGAGTGCAAAAAATTGCAGTGCCCCAGCACCGGTCACACTCTTGCCCGTTCCTGATAAAGCGATTGTTCCCGAGCTTGCCGTTAGCGACCCCGTGGTGGTGAGATTACCCGCAATTGTAGTGGAGCTTGTTGTTGAAATACTTCCACCACCACCAATGATAAGGTCATCAAAAACAATGTTGGACCCGGAAATGGTTTTTGCAGTACCCGTCATGGTGAAAGTTCCTGTACCTCCTGTGGTATGGGTGAATGTACCACCGCCCGTTGTCGAAAAATTTCCGCATAAAGAGAGCGATGAGTTTTGATGAAGTACACTTCCATTTCCAGTAATCACCAAATCACCAAAGTTATTAACACCAGAGCCAGTCCATGTTGAGCCTGCTCCAGTTGCTGTTATGCTGCTTCCACAGCCATTGTAGGTACCATTGTTTATCCAGTTTCCCGCAAAAGAATGAGAGAATGCCGTGCTTGTAAATACCGTTGAAGCACCGATGCTGATATTGAGACCAACGGTGATATTATTTCCTGCTGTATACGAAAGCGTTCCTGCACTTGTTGAACTTGTAAAATTACCAGCCACAGAAAACGCTGTTCCTGGCATCGTTTTAGTTGCAGTTCCTGTTGCACTTAACGTTAGATGGCCATAACTCAATGCTCTTACGGTTTGATTGCCTCCCTTGTACTCAACAGTACTAGCGGTAGCTAGAAGGATTGAACTGTAGTTGGATGGAAACGTATTGGTGCCACCGATTTTTAATGTTGTTCCTGCAGCCATTGTTAGGCTTCCGCCCGCAGAACTGCGGTTTGCAGAAAACGTTTGCAAGTCTAATGTGCCACCATCTATAATCAGATCTTGAGTGACTGTAGTATTGGCAGCCAGGCTTTTAGTCATACCACCACTGATCATCAGATCATCATATGTTTCAGTTTGATCAATAGTCTGATTAACAGTCGTTGAAGCATAGTTAATTACTGCATTGTTATGAGCACTGTTGGCACTGCCTGCAGAATAATTTCCTGCATAGGTGGAGGCCTTTACTCTCAATTCACCCCCATTTCTGATATTGATGTCGTTGGTACCTGCAGTTACAAAGAAGGTGGGTGTTGGGTCAAGTGTTCCACTCAAATCAATCAAATTCGATATGATAACATTTTGTGCAAGTGTTGCAATGCTGCCGGAGTTGATAAATAGCCTTCCAAAATCAGTCACAGAACTGCCTCCAATTGTTTGGCTACTGCCAATAAAATCGACTCTTCGATTGGCATTACCAGGAGAATAATCACCATTATTGGTCCAGTTGCCTTCAACTCTTAGGATTCCGCCACTATCGGTAAAAGTGCCATTACCTCCGATTAGTAAATTTCCATAAACCCAAAGACCATCGTCCTCTGTAAAATTGGTGGCATTTGCTCCAGTTCCGATAGTAAGCGATTTGCACCTTCCTACCCCTGAAGACCTCTGAAGAGTACATTGATTATTACCAGGCACGAAATTGATGATGACATCTGTATTGGCATCTGGCTCAACACCGGTGCTCCAGTTAGCACCTGTTCTCCACTCATCATTAACTGCACCTATCCAAGTCGCAGTTTGTGACCAAACTGAAAATACAGGAGCTAAAGCAAATATTGCTAGCCATACGAACCGTTTAAAAACACACATCATTTAAATTTATCTACCCAATACAATATCAGAAGCTGACTCAATGCTTCATCGCCTTAACCCATTATAGTTGGATAAGTCAATACCTCAATCTACTCTTTAATAATATGGTAAAATTATTTTGGTAAACAGACAGCTGGAGTTCACTTATACTGGTAAATCTTACATGAAATGTTTTATAGGATAAATCAAATTTTTGTATCCAAAACCCTCCTTTTCATACCTTAACGGCACCATGGGTGGTCTGTTCAATGTAAGTTTTTATTCACTTGTCAATCAGAAGCAAATTGATCCAAAAAGCGTTGAAAACTGGAACAGAGGATTAAGTAAAACACTAGCTCTAGTGAGGGTACACTCAATGCCTGAGGTAGTTAAGGTTTATATATTCACGTAATTGAATTGGTTATCCTCTTTTTAATTGTTTATCCTTAAGGAGATAAGTCTACGAAATGAACATAATTGACCTTTTTAATCTCTCCTTCTTCGGCAGAAAGGATAAAATAGCCATCGAATTCGGTGAAACACAGCTCACATTTGATGATTTGCATGTAAGAAGTAATCAAATGGCTCATGTCCTTACTTCAAAAGGCCTCGTAGCTGGAGATCGACTGGGCCTATACCTTGAGAATAGCCTTGAATTCGTTGATCTCTACCTGGCCTGTCTCCAACTAGGAGTAATAATAGTGCCTATCAATATTCTCTATAAAGAGCGGGAAATAACCCATATCATGAACGATGCCACTCCTAAGGCCATCGTCTCCTTTAACAAAATTGAAGGAGTGGAAACATGGGATGCAAATGAAATAGCAAAGGAAGCCAGAAACCATTCTAAGGACACAATAAGGTGCAAAGCTACCGGAGACACTCCCGCAGCCATCATTTACACTTCCGGAACTACGGGCACCTCAAAAGGTGCCGTCCTTTCGCACAACAACTTTATTGCCAATTCCATCAACCTCAACACGTGCTGGAAGATTACCGAGGCTGACCGACTCTTGATTGGTCTTCCCCTATTTCATGTTCATGGTCTTGCCAATGGCATGCATTGCGCTTTCATCGCGGGTGCTACAACAAGGCTATTGCCGCGATTTGAGCATCAGAAAATCAAGGACGAGTGTGTGGATTTCAAACCCACCTTGTTTTATGGTGTGCCTACCATTTATGTGAGATTATTGGAGAAATCGAAGGAAGAAGCCAGGGAAATTGGGGCTAGCGTTAGACTGTTTGTCTCAGGATCTGCCCCATTGCCACCTCAAGTACTGGATGCTTTTCATGAAAAGTTTGGTCATGTTATTCTGGAACGATACGGGATGACAGAGACCTTAATGAACATTAGTAATCCTTATGTTGGGGAACGAAGAGCAGGAACGGTTGGATTTCCATTACCCGGTACATCCGTAAAGATCATTACACCAGAAGGAAGTGAAGCAGGTGTTGATGAAGAAGGAGAAATTCATATCAAGGGACCGAACGTATTTTCACAATACTGGAACAGACCCGATGCCACATCCGCCTCTTTTGAAAATGGCTACTTTAAAACCGGAGACATGGCAGTGGTTTCAGAAGATGGATACTACACATTGCGCGGCCGCAAGAGTGAGTTGATTATATCGGGTGGCTTCAATATTTATCCCAGGGAGATTGAAGAGTTTCTGATGGAACAAGACGAGATCAAGGAAGCGGCTGTTATCGGTATTCCTGACAAAGTGAGGGGCGAGCTCCCAGTTGCTTTCATCGTGGTGAATGGAGAACTCGATGAAGCGGCATTGGTTGACAAATGCAAAAAAGCATTGGCTTCATTCAAAGTACCGAGAAAATTTATTTCAATCGATGTACTTCCACGTACTGCATTGGGCAAAGTACAAAAGCATGTTTTAGCTAAGGAATATTCTTCTCATTCTTAAAACTACAAATTTGAAAAAGATTGCTGCTGTATTATTAATCGTTTTGGCTTTAGTCATGTTCTACCTTTCTTATACAATGGATGGGCTCCCTCCTGCCATCACAGGCATTGGTTTTCTGATTATTGCTATGGTTTTTATAAAGGAGGACTAATTGCTTATTAGCGTTCGGCCAGCGTTTTAAGTGATTTCAGTTGAGCTTTTAGATTACCTGACATTTTGTATATCATCAGCGACTTTATGATCCGCCCAATAACCGGAAGTGGTTGGATGTGCAACTCCAGGGTAAGGCGTGTACCATAGCCTTCATTTTCAAGTGTAAAAAAGACAGCCGCCTCCCTGGCCATTTTTATGTTCAGTATTTTCTCTCCATAGATCAATTTACGCTCACCGGTATTGTCAGCGAAACTCTCAAAATCAATGACTGAATTGTCTTTGAGTACACACTGATGAGTCGTGCCCACTCGATTGACTTTGCGCTCATTGTAAATGATTTCTCTGGCATCCTCATTCCATAAGTTGCGTACATCAAAATTAATAAGCAGCTCAAATACACGCTCTTTGGGCTTTTCAATGTAAATGGAGGTAACATAGGGATTAGGAAGTCTTTCTGGTTGTTTTGGTGGAACAGGTGCGGTTACACGCTCAAATAACGGAGATAAACTGAAATACTGGTGGAAGCTTTCACCCTCTTGTGAGGGAGTTGGATTAGGCTTCACCCAACCTTCAGAAAGCTGTTCCATTTCCTGTTTATAGGTTTCGCTTAAGCTATCGGATAGCAGCACATACTCCTTTTCGTTTATATTATTTTTTAAAAGGGTATGTATCTTTACCACATCCGCCCCATAAGGTTTCTCCCGGTTCATCACTTTTGTAAACCCAATTGACCCTCTATGAGCTACCATCTTTAGGGACAAATCAATGGCACTGCTGCAGGCCCCGCATTGGCAAATCCGCTGCGCTTCCATATGCTTCAGTTGTTCATGAAACGCTATGAAAATTTTTTCTGATTGATTAACCAATTGTTCGAAAGTGGGAACGGCATTGTGCTTATAAAAAAGGACTGCATCTCCTTCTATTTCACTTACCACCAGATCCAATTGATTATTCTGAACGATTCCTTCCAATAGTTCTGAAATGATATGCTGCCCGTGTTCTATCTCTGTCGTATTGACAAATTTTGTGAATCCGGTAATATCAGGAATGAAAAGAAAGGAATCCGCCACTTAGTTATTGGGTTGGTAACCGCATAGCTAACGCCACACAGAACAACTAGGTTCAGGTATCAAGCGTATGCCAGGCGACAACCTGGCTATTTAAACCCGATGGACGAGAGCCTATCTTCTAATTCCTTTATTTGAGATGACGTCAAATTACTGTTAGGTGGTCGGATATTTAACCAATCAGTATTTTGACTGCGCTTTGCCAGCACGTGTTTTACACTAGAGGGAAATGGCGGGCCTTCAAATGCAGTTCTTGCGTCAGTAAGTTGAGCTTGGAGTTCCTCTGCATTGGGTTCATCCTTATGGGTATATACGGCAGCAGCCAACGGGCCTGTCAGGTTGGTGGTGGCGGAAATTACCCCGGCACCATTTTCCTTTAGAACACTCAAAAAGTACTTTTCTGTACCTGCGTAAAGTTTAAACCCGGGTATTTCTCTACAGATCGTTTCCATGTTACTCCAGTCACCACCAGAGTCTTTCATCCCCATGATAGTTTCAGGGTATAAGTCAACGAGGTTCTTGACAAATGAAACGGTGAATGGAACACCTGTCATTTTCGGAAAGTGATACAGGTAAATTTTCAAATCAGGATCAGCCACCGCTTCAATCACCAACTTAAAATATTGAGTCAGTCCATCATCAGTTAATCCTTTGTAGTAGAATGGTGGTAGCATCAGTATGCCTCCTACTTTTTTGGAGACAGCATGTTGGGTCAACTTGATGGTGTCTGGAAGTGCACAACAACCCGTCCCCACCAAGAGGAGATGTGGGGGCATTCCTTTTTCAATAAGGTAATCCAACGCATTCATCCTCTCTTCGATGGAAAATGAATTTGCTTCACCTGTAGTACCCATGAAACAAATACCATCGTTGCCATTGGCCAACAACCAATTGCAGTGATTGAACAAGGCTTCATGATCGATGGAAAAATCTTTCTTTAGTGGCGTAACCGATGCGGCAAAAACACCATCAGGTAAACTGGTTGTAAACTTTGTCATTAAGTTTATTAATTATTTGAGTATCGTCTTGAGCGCAGCAACGAGTGTGTTCACATAATTAGGATTACTGCTCTCTCCCATCAGTCCGATCCGCCAGATATTGCCGGCAAATTTTCCTAAACCTCCTCCTACTTCGATATTAAATTCATTGAGGAGTCGTGCTCTTACGGCTGCATCATCAACACCTTCCGGTAATTTCACCGCATTCAGCATGGGTAGCCTGTACCCTTCTTTCACCACAAATTCGAAACCAAGTGGTTCCAATTCCTTTTTTAACAACAGGTGGTTTTGTTGATGTCTTTTAAACCTATTTTCCAATCCTTCCTCCAATACCAATCGATAAGCTTCCCTCAGTCCATACATGGCAGAAACTGGTGCCGTGTGATGATAAGCTCTTTTGGCTCCCTGCCAATAGTTCTTTACCATACTCAAATCCAGAAACCAGCTTTGTACCTTGGTTTTACGGGCATCCAACACTTTTACCGCGTTTTCACTGAATGAAACGGGAGACAATCCTGGTGCTGCACTCAAGCATTTCTGTGTACCCGAATAAATAGCGTCAATGCCCCATTCGTCTACCTTTAGCTGCGTTCCACAGTAAGATGTCACTGCGTCTACTACCAGCAATGCCCCGGCATCATGCACCATCTTGCTGATCTCTTCCAAAGGCTGAAGTACGCCCGTAGAAGTTTCAGCATGCACTATGGCTACAAGCTTTGGTTTAAGTGTATTTAAGACTTCTTTTACTTGCTGAGGATCAATAGATTGACCCCACTCAGCTTCAACTTTAGTTACCTTAGCACCTGCTCTTTCTGCTATATCGGCCATCCTTCCTCCAAACACACCATGGATACAGATAACAGCTTCATCACCAGGTTCTAATAGGTTAACAAGGCAAGTTTCCATACCCGCGCTACCGGGTGCAGAGACTACGAAGGTGAGGTTGTTTTTGGTTTGAAAGGTGAGCTGCGCCATCTCCTTGATCTCATCCATGATGGTGACAAACTCCGGGTCGAGGTGCCCCACCAATGGTGTGGCCATGGCCTGTAATACCCTTGGATGAACATCACTCGGGCCCGGGCCCATGAGGATTCGCCTGCTTGTTCTTAGTTCTTCTTTGTACGACATTCTGAGTTACTTATAGCTTTAAAAGTCAATTGTTTATTAGTCCATAGTCGATAACAGTCACAGCCATGGACCATTAAACTATCGACCATCGACATAATTAATTCTTAAGAGAATACGTTCTCTCTGCATTCTTCTCTATGTCTTCACGGTAGAACAAAACATCTTTGAACTCCCCTTTTCGATACATTTCTGCCTGGTCTATAAAGTGAGGAGATGAAGGATCACCACTGTTACCACCAGCCAATACAGATTTGGCTTTTACTTTTTCACCAAACTCTACCACAGCCACAAAGCTGTTGCCTCGGGTGCCGTACCATTTCTTAGTACCCGGATACGTTCTGCTACCAAATGCGGCCAACGATCCCCAAAATGAAGAGGGATAGGCTATGGCGATGCTCGGCTGTGAATCATCGAAGGGCTGAACAATGTCGCCTGTGATTCTTTGGAACCGGTTGATCTCTCCCCATGCGGTTTTCCAGTTGCCAAAGTCGGCCTGAAGTATACTGATCGCATTGTATAACGCCTGCAGTTTTTCCTTATCTGAAGTTTGATTCGCCATGTAATCCATAAGTGCCAAATCACCATTCCTCCTTGATGCTCTGTCCGCTACCATTCTCTGCAAGTCTTGCGCCCAATAGATGGCTACGGCAGTGGCTACAGATGTTTCAGCATATCTATAATCCCAATCTTTCAATACTTGAATTGGTTCTGCTAAGTCCGGGTTAGCGGGTTTCACTTTTCCATAGGCAGCCACAACAGATGGCACCAGTACCTCAAAAGCCGGAAGGTACGTGTCGTATGCCGCTGCAATTAATTTATCCAACGTGAAATCTATGGAATCTTTTAACACCCGCACTGCATGGATACCTCTAAAATTCTCATGATCAGGTGCCATGTAGTTAGTATAATCAGATTGTTTCGGACTTTCTTCTCCCGAAACGGTAAACGGAGTTGCATTACAATTCTGAATCCATCCATTAGCAGGGTTCAATGTATGCACTGATTCTTCTACAGTATGTAATCCTTTCCAATCCGTAGCTGGATTGCTTCCGTCTACCGGGTTGGACCAATCGAATTGTGCATCACGAACGGGAATGAAGTTGCCATGGTAATAGGCAATGTTACCCTTGTCATCTGCATACACAGTATTATTGGAGGAGTTGGTGTTCAACTCCATGGTCTTGTTGAATTCTTCGTAGGTGCTGGTCTTTGTACGCGTATAAGACTGAGTCAACGCCTTCAACGGCTCTTGCATCAAACTTATGCTTATCCATTTGCCATCGCGGTTTGCAATGACGGGGCCATGGTGGGTATAATAAGTAGTGAAATCCTTAGTGGCTTCGTTATCTCCATCCCTATAAGTCAGTTGTATTGTCTTTGAAACCAATGGTTTCAATTCTTCACCATGCTTGTAAAATAAGCCATCTTCTTTCTCAACAATCGTTTCTTCGAATTCATCAATGGCATCTGCCCTGCTACTGGTATGCATCCAGCCATTGTGCTCGTTGAAACCCTGATAAACAAAAAACTGTCCCCAGGTTACTGCTCCATACGCATTCAATCCTTCTTCACTGACCACATGCACTTCAGGTCGGAAATAGAAAGAAGTATGCGGGTTGATTAGAAATAATGCATTGCCCGTAGCACTTTTAGATGGAGCAATGGCAAAACCATTTGACCCAGTAGGTTCCTGCTGCCATTCTGGTATAGCAATGGGTTCAGCAAAAGCCAACTCTTTTTCAGGATCATAAAATGCTGCCAATTCTTTGAGAGAAATGGTTTCTATATCTCCACCAATACTTCCCTCACTGAACATCAATGGCATCCACGGTTTAAATTCAGTAATCAGCTTGGGTTTGGTTTCAGGATGTGTTTTTAAATAGTGATTGGCACCATCGGCAAACGCATTTAATAATTTTTGCATCCATTCAGGACTTTCCTTATAAATGGCTACCGCCTTAGTGGTATCAATGAACAACTGCATGCGCAAATCACTCATAAGGCTCTCCTCTCCTTCTACTTCAGCCATCCTTCCCATGGCAGTGATATAATTTACTTCTACCCTGTTAAAATCATCTTCGCACTGGGCATAGATCAGGCCAAATACAGCATCTGCATCGGTCTTTCCAAAGATGTGCGGAACACCGTACTTATCTCTGATGATGGTAACGTTTTCTGATTCTTGAGATGAGTCAGTGCAATTGTAAAATACAATGGCCAACAGAATGAGCACAAAGCTTCGCATAGGATTTAAGGTTTTGCTATTATTTGCAAGTTAATTGTAAAATCAAAAGCCACAAGAGGAATTGTGGCAGAGGGAGCATTCCCTATTAACAAATAGATGAAACTATCTTAGCCGTTGAGGGGCAGATGCTACGGGTAAAATTTTGACCCTAGCAGAGTTTATGGCAAATTGCATCCTGAATTTTTGATCAAATCTTAATAAGCGCATGAAAACAGCAGAAATACAAACCAACAAAGGAACAATGAAAGTGGAGTTCTTTGAAAAGGATGCTCCCAATACCGTGAAGAACTTTACAGACCTTGCAGAAAAGGGATATTATGATGGCCTGACCTTTCACCGTGTAATCCCCAATTTTGTTATTCAGGGTGGCTGCCCAGATGGTACAGGAGCGGGAGGTCCTGGCTATAAAATCGATTGCGAATTAGACGGAGAGAATCAATATCATGATCGTGGTGTGTTATCTATGGCGCATGCCGGACGAAATACGGGAGGATCTCAGTTCTTCGTTTGTCATGGTAGAGACAATACAAAACACCTTGACCGCAATCATACTGTATTTGGCAAAGTAGTAGATGGACTGGATGTGATCGATCAGATCAGAGAAGGAGATGTGATGGAGAAGATTGTGGTAACTGGATAAACACAGTTCCACTACCATAAAAAAAGAGGCTGTCTCAAAAGTGTTCCGCTTTGTTGAGCGGTAGCGAAACATCCCTTATTTAAGGTCTAAATAGAGAAAGATTCTTCTCTGCCAACTGGCGGATCAGAAAAGCGTTTCTCTTAACTTTTGAGACATCCTCTTTTTTGTTAATCCTTCTTAATCACAAATGGCTCTTCCATAGCAGAAAGTCTTCCCTCTGTCTTTGACTCGGCCACCATCTTTTCCACTTCTTCCATCAGCTTGGCGTTTTCCATTACGATGCCATCCTTAATAGTGTGTACAATACCTCCTTTGCGAAACATGTTACCGTCATTATCAACAGTAAGCGCTCCAAAAGAATACAGGTAGCGTAAGTTGTACAGTGGACTGCCATCAATGATTAATAAGTCAGCTGTGTACCCAGGTCTTACTAATCCTATCTTATCCTGACGCAAAGTCTTGGCACTGTTGTAGGTAGCCGCCTTCAACACTTCCAATGTGTGCATACCTGTTTCTCTCAGTAATTGCAATTCACGAATGTTAGAAAACCCAGGCGTGGCAAAGATGTAGTTGTCGTCTGTACCATAAGCGACCCGACCTCCCCTTTTGTTGAATTCATAAATCAATTCTCCCCAAAGTTGGTAGGCATAGCTCCAGTAGTATTCATCATCGCTGGTCCAATCATAATGGTAGGCACCATGGTAGTTCGGATTGGGTCCATTCCAATCCATTAGGGTTTGATGGGTATATTTCTTGTGCCATGGCAAGCTGGAGGCACGAATAATATCGCGGTTGGCTTCGTACACTACACGTGTAGGCAACATGGTAACACCATAAGCCACCAATGAATCCGCCACTTCAGTAAGCAGTCGTTCTTTGTTGGCCTCTGACCAAACTTTACCTGCTTGTCCAAAGCGGGCGTTCTCATCGTTGTAGTTGTAGGTAGGACTATAATCTTGAACAGACCTGTCCAAAGAAGATTCAGCATAAGAATAATGATGCTCAATCATTGTAACACCCAATCGTGCTGCATCTACCGCCTGAATCACCGGTGAGGTATTAGGTGCAATATGGAAAGTTGTAATTCCTCCTGCTGCCGTTACTTCTCTACACACTGCTCCTAACAATTCCTGATTCCAGCCCGGGCCCCCATCCAAGCTTACTACATGAGCACCTTTGCTAAACATTTCAGCCACCACTTTTTTAACATTGGCAGGGTTGTCAAGGAATACCTGGTCGTAGTTGGTACCAGCTCCCCAGCTCCAGAGTGGAAACATTTTGGGAGCAAGGATCGCATTGGATTTACTTTTTGCGGTTTCGCTTATGGCATTATCGAGGCCTCTGTCTGGAGCAGGTACCATTGTAGTAATACCATGTGCCAGCTTGAGGTAATACACATACTCGATAGGCATAGGCTCCTGACGCAAGTGCATGTGCAAATCTATCATGCCGGGCATTACATACTTGCCAGTGGCATCGATCACACGATCACCCGTTACTCTCTCTGTTGCTCCTCTGCTTTCAGCAGTGACAGGATCAAAAGGAATCATATCTGTGATCATGTTACCTTGTATCACGATATCATAGGGACCAACAGGCGGCCCACCATGGCCAGGTAATACCATGGCTCCACGTATCACTAATTTCTTGTAAGGCCCTGTAGCCAGATCACCGTACTTCTTCTGTGCTGTGGCATCGATTTAACATCAGGAGGCAGGCGAACAAGAATAATAATTTGACTTTCATATAGATT
>JBATLM010000016.1:0-2900 GCA_049289315.1 Cyclobacteriaceae bacterium | reverse complement strand
CTTAAGGCCCGCCTGCTGCGAAGCGGGCAGGCCTGCCTGCTGCGAAGCGGGCAGGGATGGGGTAATCTAAAAAGAAATTGCATAAAAGTGAAATTTTGGGATACACCCTTTTTTTTTGCTAATAAATGATTAATTCTTTTTTACTCACTGTTTTTATCAGTTCAAATGCTCCACTGCCCCACCCATTTCCTTGTTCTTTTAATGTTGACTTTATTTTTTCCGGAATTTGGTGATCTTCAAGTTTTAGGCTTATTGCGTTTTTGAATTTAAGTTGTACTTTACCTGCAAATGTCCCTAAGTAATATTTTTTGTTACCTTCCAATTCAATTATACCAAAATAATCTCTAACACTGGATGACCAATTGCTGAATTTATTATTGCCAGTATTGAGCACAATTTTTTCAACCTGATATTTTCCTGGCTTAATATTTTGAACTATACAATGTGAAGAAAAGTGAGATAATGAATTGGAGACATAACTTTCTCCAGTTTCTACATTTCTAATAGTAATGACCATTCCTTTACCCATTCCACCAAAATAGGAGGTTGTTGCAGTGAATGCAATCAAAGCAGAATTTTCCGATTTTAAGATTTTAAGCGTCGAACAAGCACCTAAAGCTATTATACTTATAAAAAGAATGGCCTTTTTCATTTATTTTCCTTGTAAGTTGCTAAAAAAAATATTTAAATTTGTTTGTTTATTATTCATCATTAGTTTGCCTACTCCATTCTGAACTTGCATTCGCAAAATAGTCATTCGCAATTTATTGTACAAAATAAAGATAAGGATTTTTAGATAATAATGCTAAACCTGAATTGTGCTTTGTAAAGCCGTATTCAACAGATCAACATCAATCTTTTCTCCGTTTTTTCATCAGGCGCACGGTGAACACAAGGGGGGACTTTACTCTCCGGATGATCAATGGCCAACCGCCACAAGTGGCCGACACCTAAGCTGATAAGGCTTGCATTAGGTGTAGCTTGATAGTGAAGATCAAAGAAATGATCACTTAAAAATGAGTCAAAGCCATCGTCAGTTCCGTGATATAAATTTTTTAGCTCCTCACGTATCTCCGGAATAAGCACTTTTTGAATGGCTTGTGAATTGGGCAATATTTCACTCGATTCCCCGTAGTATGTGCACAAGAAGGTATCGACAGGCACCGGAGAGCGATCTACATGGTAAGAATACACGTCAGTTGGAAAAAATGGATAGGCATCATCTCTTTCATAATATTGGATCACATTCAGGATGGGAGATGCACCAAGGTTTGTCAGAAGTTTCAAATCACTGATTATAATTTCACGAGCCTGCTGTCCCTGTTCACTCAACTGAAGTTTATGAAGTTCATCTTGATCAAGTGTTACCATATTTTCATGTAGCACTACCTTTTCTACAATCTCAGAAAAATCACCTTTTAGCGTACGAGGCCAGCAGATGGCATTAATCTCTCCTTGAAATGGAGTGGAAACTAACTCATGAAAACTCTTAACATAGTGTATTTGATTCTCCGCACAAGATAAATCTATCATTTAGGTAACTTTAGCTCAAATGTAAATATTTTGCAATGACAATTTTCTATTAACGGACATATAATCTCAAATTGTTCAGGCTCAAGTAACAGACGTCATTCTGTGTAGAGTGACCAATAAAGTCAATATAAAGTGTAAAAAATATTTACTTATGATATATTTTTACAACCGATAGAATTGTATATATATTTGTAATGTGAATGCTCTTAAATCATTTGATCAATAATACACCATTTATATGCTAGCTGCCAGCCGGGAACAACTAAAAAAAACAAGTACACCTACCATAGCCACTATTTTGTACAAATTGGGTCTTAGGAATCAATTTATTCAAGGGGTCAGACCTTTGGCTTTGGGGAAACCTAATATGGTCGGCGAAGCTTTTACGTTGAGATACATTCCGGCTCGGGAAGATTTAAATCCCATCACAGTATTTAGAGATCCCGAACACCCACAACGGGTAGCAGTAGAAACTTGCCCGGAAGGGTCAGTTTTGGTGATGGATAGTCGAAAAAGTGCACGGGCGGCCTCAGCGGGATCCATCTTGATTACCCGACTGATGATTCGTGGAGCTGCCGGAGTGGTCACCGATGGTGGATTTAGAGATTCGAGCATTATTGCTGCCCTTCCTTTTCCATCTTTTCACCTCGCGCCTTCGGCGCCTACCAACTTAACGTTGAATCAGGCTTTGGACATCAATGTGCCTATCGGATGCGGTGATGTAGCCGTCTTTCCGGGAGATATTATTGTTGGCGATGATGATGGAGTGATGGTGATACCGGCGCACCTGGCAGATACTGTGGCCCAACAAGCCCAGGGCATGGAATTATACGAAGCATTCGTCACCGAAAAAGTATCAGAGGGTCGTTCAATCATTGGACTTTATCCGCTTACCTCGGAAGAGAACAAAAAAGATTTTGAATCCTGGAAGGAAGGGAGATAGGATTTGTTATAGCTTTTTTATTCTTGGCAGAGCACTAATCTTTCTAGAAGTTTAATATGGATTTCGAGGAACCAAGTAAGAATATGTTAAAATTTTCAATGGCTTAAAATTAATATCCTTTTTCTTTCATTTTTTTGGCAAAATCCTGGCCTATTTTCATACCCCATTGTTGACCGACTTGCATAGATTCTTGCACAATCAAAGGAGTCTTTAATGCAAATTTCTTACCCACAGGTGTTTCATAAAACTTGATTAATTCTTTTAAGTCTTCGATAGTCATGTGTTTTTGATAAATTGGAACTAACAAATCCTCTAATTCATTAATTGACACATTTTTGAATTCTGTTTCGAATGAAGTCCATGTTTCTTCATCAACAGTAGAAAATTGTTGTTTAAACATGGTAAACATTTGACTAATTATTGC
>JBATLM010000015.1:0-32163 GCA_049289315.1 Cyclobacteriaceae bacterium | reverse complement strand
TGCTCCGCCTGCACTCAAGCTGTTCGGATTACTGGCATCATGGCCCAGGAATTGAAAAGGTTTATTTACGGGATCATACTTTACTAATCCAGCTTCGCGGCTACCAAACCAAAAAATTCCACTTTGGTCGATCATAAACTGAGTAATTGTGATATTCCAGCCATGCGTGCGCATGATAACCTTGCCGGCAATTTCAATTTCCGTGTAGTTGTCTGTGATGCCTTCAAACTTCAACATCCCACGAAAATTATTGGCGATCCAAATATTCCCTTGTTGATCTGGCAAAATCTGGTTCCATCGATTCCACCCGTCTAAGGGCGAATTATTGTATTCTTTTAGTGTCTTGAGGATACGTGATTCAGAATTGTATTTATAAACTCCATTTCGAGTGGCAATCCAAAGGATATTGGTTTTGTCAATATAAAGTGCTGTAATATTATTTTCATCTTTTTTAAAATCAAACCCACCGAGTTGTTCAATAGGTATAGATGTAAAAGAATTTTCATTTTTTTCCTGCCGCATCAGTCCAATGGTGGGTGATCCCAGCCAAAGATTGCCTTCTAAATCCTCTACAACGTCATGAGTGGCCCCGACCTGATCCACTTCTAACATATTGGGTACATCATATTTTGCCCGTCTCCATTCGTCCTTAACCGAATCGTATTGTGCCAACTGCGCAGCTAAGGTGCTTACCCAAAGTCTGTTTTGTGAATCTTTTAAGAACCTAAAACCCGCTACCTCCGAGTTAGCTGTAAAATTGAAAGTGATTGCAAAATCGTAATTCTTAAATTCATTTTTCGCACGCACATATTTGGACACCCCCCGGCTATTGCCTACCCAGATATCGTGGTTAGCATCTTCCATCATACCCCAGACATAATTGTGTTGCAAGCTTGTGGTATTACCCGGTATGTTTTTAAAGGTCTGTAATTTATAGCCATCGTACTTTTGCAACCCATTGGCTGTACCAATCCACATCAAACCGTAGCTATCTTGTATTACCGCATTGACAGTTGGCGAAACCAACCCTTCAGAAACGGAAAGATAAGTGGGATCTATCTGTTGGGTACCAATTTGTTGGTTAAAACCAGGAACAGCGTAAAGGCAAATTGCAGCAACTAGTAAGAGTGAATAATGGCGCATTTTCAGGTCAGCGTAGTTTAGGCAATTGTAAATATAACCGATAAATGGTCTGTATCACAGATTACACTGATTTATGGATTCCACGGAATTTATGCACTTCAAACGAAGCTCCAATTATCTATTCGGTGATATCCTTATACTTTAAATCAACCATGTATTAATCCGTGCGAATCCGTGATTCAGAAAATGGGTAATTGTATAATGAACTCAGTCCCCTCACCTTCCTTTGTCTTCACTTTAAACTCTCCACCATGGGCCTTCACAATATCATAACTCAAACTCAACCCTAGTCCCGTCCCTTGCCCTGTGGGCTTGGTGGTGAAGAAGGGTTGAAATATTTTATCCTTGACAGCATCAGGAATGCCGTTACCATTGTCCTTGACGGAAATCTCAACACGTCCATTTTGTTTCTTTGTACTGACGATTACTTCTGGTTCATATCCATCAGCACCGCTTTTCTTTCGTTCCGTAACCACATAGAAGGCATTGGTGATCAAATTCAAAACTACTCTCCCTATATCTTGCGGAGTGACATTCACCTTGTCAATATTTGAATCAAAGTCAGCTTCGAATTTGGCATTGAACGATTTGTCTTTCGCCCGAAGTCCATGGTAAGCTAATCTTAAGTACTCATCACAGAGTGCATTGAGATCCGTTGGTTCTTTTGTGCCGCTGCTTGCGCGACTGTGCTGAAGCATCCCCTTCACAATACCATCCGCACGCTTGCCATGATGGTTGATCTTCTCCTGATTATCACTGATATCAGTGGCTATCTTCTCAGCTTCCTGATAGTTGCCCTGTTTTATTTCGTCCAGCATCTCCTCAATCAACTCTTTGTTTACTTCTGAGAAATTATTGACAAAATTGAGTGGGTTCTGAATTTCATGTGCAATGCCAGCGGTGAGTTCACCCAAGCTTGCCATTTTTTCCGAGTGCACAAGCTGTTGCTGTGTGGATTGAAGTTCACTCAATGTAGCATCCAATTTTCTGTATGCCGATGCATTGTCTAGCGCTATGGCCGCGTAATTGGCCAGGTTCCTCAACAGGTTAACATGGTACTTCGTGTAGGCATCTTTTTTGAAACTTTGAGTGGTGATTACTCCGATGACCTTGTCTTGTAGCATCAGCGGCATATACACGATCGAGTTGGGTGTTTTACCTTGAATAGGTTTACTATATGACTTTAAATACTGGTCGTATTCTTTATCAAAGTCCGAGATTATAATTTCCTTTTTGTTTTTGAAGCACCAGATGGAGAGCCAGTGTTCTTCATCCAAATGGTTCGAATAAGCGGGTAGCATTACTCCCTCCTCTTTGGTGGATGGAAAATCGAGCCGATTTTTTCCCTTATTATAAATTCCCACACCAAAAACAGAAGCATCCATCAATGCGTTTACATTTTCGTAAACTGTTTCTATGATCTTATCGATCGAAAGCGTGGAGGTGATCGCTCTTCCAATTTTACTGAGTTCCTCGGTATCTGATCTGCGCTTGTTTTCGGCTTCAGCACGAAGTTCTGCCTCACGCAGCGCTGCTCGCTCACCTTCCTTCTTTGAAATAATGCTTCTTTGCAGTCGATCTATTCCAAAAACGCTTGCAGCGAATAACGCGACAAATAACATGTAGGCCCACCACGTTCTATACCAGGGAGGCAATATGGTAAATTGAAGGGTTGCTCCTTTTTCATTCCAAACTCCATCAGCGTTTGAAGCCTTCACATTGAAGTTGTAATCCCCAGGTGCGAGGTTGGTATAAGTTGCTGATCGCTTGTTGTCTGCATCCACCCATTCCTCATCAAAACCCTCCAGTTTATAGCTGTATGTGTTTTTCCCAGGATTGGCAAAATGTAGCGCTACAAAATCAATACTGATCTCATTCTGATTATAATTAAGCGTGATTTTCGGATTTTTTGAAAGTGATTCTTTTAATGGTGAATCCGGACCTACTTTAACGGTTTTATTGAAGAGCTTGAAATCCGAAATCACCACCTGTGGAGGAATGGAGTTGGTACTTAGATATTGGGGTTCAAAGGCGGTAACCCCAAGTCCATTACCAAAATAAAAAACACCACTGGCGCCTTTTGTAAAGGCACTCTGATCGAATTCAAGCGCCATGAGGCCGTCATCAAGGCCATAGTTTCTAAACTGCTTTGTATCAGGATCGTAATTACTAATACCGTTATTGGTACTTATCCATAGTGTGCCATTATCATCTTCCAGAATACCGTACAAAGTATTACTGGGAAGTCCGTCTTTAATTGTAACGTGAGTGGCTATTCCTGTTTTCGTATCAAATCGATTCAGTCCGGCACCATCTGCCATAGCCAGCCATAATATTCCCGGTTCTGAATTACGCTCAACGATACTGTATATGGAGTTATCGCTGATCTTGGTTGTATCTCTAGGATCATAGGCCGACTCTACTATAACCTTCCCGAACGAATCAATGTGGAGCAGGCCATTATTTGTGCCAAGCCAAAGCGTTGCATTAGCATCTTGCAGCAGAGCAAAAACAACTGGCTCAAAAACAGTAGTATCCAAGGAAAGAGGAATGCGAGTGAAAGCTTTTGTACGCGTATTGAATCGATCGAGACCACCAATACTACCGACCCATAGTGCACTCCCATCTCCTACTACTGGCTTCAAATCAAAGATGCCATTGCGGCCTCTATTTTCTTCCTTTCGCTCGCGCGTGAAGCGAGTCACTTTTCCTGTTTTACGATTGAAAAGACTGAGGCCACTCCCTCCAGCCACCCAAAACTGTCCATTTTCATCTTCAGCAAACGCCCTAAGGCTTCCTGGAAGTAGTGTGTTTGGATTATTAGGATCGTATCGATGACGTTTCACCTTTCTGGTTTCAGCATCAAATTGTGTAAGGTAGTGTCCACCTGCTCCAATGTCTGATCCTACCCATAAACTACCATGGCTGTCTTCGTATACACCCCAGACGATACCGGGTGCTAGACTTGAAGGGTCATCAGGAACATTTTTTATATTTCTAAAATTAACAGCACCCGGATTGAATGCATTAATTCCTTCGGTGGCTGTTCCTGCCCACATCATTCCGGTACGGTCCAGAAAAAGTGACACCACCTGATTGTCGCGTAAGCTATTTTTGTCGCGCGGGTCATTACGGTAGCTGGTGAACTGTTCAGTGCGCATGTCAAATCGGGCAATGCCAGTGCCTGGTCCGCCAACCCATAAAATGTTGGGGTCAGTAGGATCGGGTTTTACTTCATGTATAAAATTCAATGGGTTTACCCCACCTTTATTAGGTTCAATAAGAAATCGTTGATGTTCGCCTGTGGCGCTGTTCAGTCGCACAAGGCCATTGCCTGTTGCCAGCCACAGTATTCCTTGGTTGCCAGGAGGGATATATTGCCCAAGGACATTCTCTGGGCGGTTGTAACCCGGATCTTTGTTGGCATCATAAAGGAACTTGCTAATCAAATTGGTTGCAGGGTCAATGCGATTGATACCATTGGCGGATCCAACCCAGATTTGCCCATCACTGTCTTCACTTAGCCAAAATAAAACATCAGAACTGATCGTGTTGGTATCATCAGGGTCGTGTCGGTAGCGTGAAAACCGACCTTCTTCTCCGGCACGCATTCGATTAAGCCCATCATCTAATGTACTTACCCAAAGGTCTCCATTGCTAGCCTCCAGTGGGTGAAATGTCCGATCACTAGAGATACTGGTCGAATCATCGGGATCATGCCTGTAATGAATAGAAGAGCCTGAAACCGGATTCAGCCTATTGAGTCCACCTCCCTCGGTGGTCACCCATAAATCTCCGTTACTGGCTTCGTTTGCGCCCCATACCCAGCTATCAGAAAGTGAGGTAGTATCAAAAGGAACGGAAGTAAATACTTTAAATTCATAACCGTCATAGCGGTGTAGTCCTCCTTGCGTTGAAATCCAAATATACCCCTGCTTATCCTGCATGAGAGAATTTCCTGAAGCCTGCATAAGGCCATCTTCAATACTCAATTGCTCGAACCGCAAATTTGGTGCTTCGCTGGAGAGAGAAGCTTTTGGTGTAGATTGCTCAATTTGAGCTTCGGCTTTTTGTGCTGTCAGCGAGATGCAAAATATCAGGAATAAGGAGGCATAAAATTTCATAGGCCAATAATGTGTCAGTGAGGAGCAAGCTATTCTTGAGTCTTTTTCTGTTATCATGTTGCGACTGTAGTTAACAGCGTTATAGCCCTTAGTTAGGTAGCAATAGGTTCGATTGAATAACAATGAATTCATTAGAAGACCCTTAATATAAAACTAAATTTTGGTTCTTCCCCTTCCATGGACTTTGTCTGCAACTCATCTTGATAGCCACCGAACAATCTTATTCATCTAAGGCTGAAATAAAAAAAGCATTCTTTAGGGTAGGAATGCTTTTATAGTTAGAGCGAAAAAACATCAATCATGTAATGGATTAACGCCACCGCTGGTTGTTGGTGTATATAATGGATTTGTAGCAGCAGCGGCACTGCTTCCATTTCCCTGCGGTGTTATAAGCTCTGATTCGCAAGAGGTAAACAATGTAACAATGAATGCAATCGAAAGAATAGTTAGTAGTTTAATTTTCATGGTTTACAGGTTTAGTCTATGCTAAAAATAATTATATTCTTTTTATTAATTACAAATAATAAAAAGAACTTCACTCACACAATTCAGATGACAGCTCTGATGGGCACGGATTTATGGATTTCACAGATTTCATATTAGTTATACATCTATTTCAATCTCACAATCCATAATCCAATATTCAGACAGTGCAATTCAAACAATGGGTAATTTTATTATGAACTCAGTCCCCTCACCTTCCTTACTCTCCACCTTCAACTCTCCACCATGGGCCTTCACAATGTCATAACTCAAACTCAAGCCTAATCCCGTTCCTTGTCCGGTTGGTTTGGTGGTGAAGAAGGGTTGAAATATTTTTTCTTTCACCGCATCTGACATTCCTGTACCATTGTCCTTCACGCTAATCAAAACTTTGTCACTACCCACTTTGGTACTTACCCAAATGGTTGGTTCATATCTTTTATCCTCCGCAGCTTTAGCGTAGGAGCACTTTTCATTGACAACATAAAATGCATTCGTAATCAAGTTAAGGATTACCCTGCCAATATCTTGTGGCACAACATTTACTTTTTGTAAGGACGCGTCAAAGTCAGTTTCAAATTTAGCATTAAACGATTTGTCCTTAGCACGCATTCCATGAAAGGCCAACCTTAAATACTCATCACATAAAGCATTGACATCAGTGGATTCTTTTTGTCCGCTACTGGTCCTGCTATGCTGTAGCATACCTTTCACAATATCACCAGCACGCTTACCATGGTGATTGATCTTCTGAAGATTCTCTTTCAAATCAGCGGCAATCTCTTTTGCCTCTTCATTATTCCCTTGATCAATCTCATTCTTCATTTCATCCACCAACTCCGAACTGACTTCACTGAAATTATTAACAAAATTCAATGGGTTTTGAATTTCATGTGCAATACCAGCCGTAAGTTCACCGAGGCTCGCCATTTTTTCGGATTGGATGAGTTGGGATTGGGTGGCTTTCAGTTCAAGAAGCGCCTGTTGCAGTTCATCTTTTTGTTTTGAAAGCGCTGCTGTTCGTTCCGCCACCTGCACTTCTAGAACAGCCTTCATTGACTCTGATGCTTGGAATTCCTCTTCACGTTTAGCCGCCCTTACCTTTTCTTTTTCTAGCGCCTTTTGCTGCTTGTTATTAACAATAAGCATTGCAATGAGCCATAAAACTGAAAACATGAAGGCAGATCCAATATAGTTTTCCCATGTAGTATAGAAATTTCTATTGATAAGTTTTATTACATCCTCCAATAGGTTGACAATCACCATTGGAAGCAAAGCGTACACAATAGATTTTACAGGCTGAAATTCTTTTCGTGTGAGTAAAAAATAGAGAAGTGTAAAAATAACACCATGTGCTATCCAAGCCATCTGAGGTTGCAAAGACCTAAAGGCAACATCCATAACCATTAGCGCAAAGGATGAAAATGCCCCAACTTGAAAAATTTTATCCCAGTTTTGTAACAGTACTTTTGTCTGCAATTTTTTTCGCAGATAGTTAAAAAGAATAATCAGCAGTATAAACTCAAAATGCATAAATTATAATATCTAGATTACCATAAGGATTCCCCTGTTTGAATCAGACAACAGGTAAATAAATAAAAAAAGTACTCCCAGCCTGCGCTGAAGCTATGGCTGGCAAGCCCTCAATGTGCTTTGTCTCCACCCTCAATTCCCCGCCATGCCCTTTCACTATATCATAACTTAAACTTAATCCAAGACCAGTTCCTTGACCGGTAGGCTTGGTGGTGAAAAAGGGTTGAAATATTTTTTCTTTGATTGAATCAGGAATGCCGTTGCCGTTGTCTTTTACTGAGATTAAAACTGAATTGTCCTCTTTTTTTGTGCTGACCACAACTGTTGGTTCGTAGCTTTTATCCTCCGAAGCTTTAACGGAGGAGGACTTTTCATTAACCACATAGAAAGCATTGGTTATTAAATTTAAAACTACCCTCCCTATATCTTGTGGCACCACATTTATTTTTTCAAGAGACGCATCAAAATGAGTTTCAAACTTGGAATTGAAAGACTTGTCTTTGGCACGCAGGCCATGATAGGCTAGCCTCAGGTATTCATCACATAAAGCATTGATATCAGTCGGTTCTTTTTGTCCACTACTACTGCGGCTGTGTTGCAGCATCCCTTTTACTATCCCATCAGCTCGTTTACCATGATGTAGAATCTTTTCAAGGTTCTCAATCACATCGGTGACAATCGCTTTCACCTCTTCTGAATTTCCCTTCTCCAGTTCTTCTTTCATTTCCACCAACAACTCATTGCTTACTTCTGAGAAGTTGTTTACAAAGTTCAACGGGTTTTGAATCTCGTGCGCAATGCCTGCAGTGAGTTCGCCAAGGCTTGCCATCTTTTCAGATTGGATAAGTTGCTTTTGTGTTTCCTTTAGATCCGTTAACGTTTTTTCTACCTGCTGCTTGGCAACCTCCAGTCTATTAAAATCTTCGTAGCGTGCGTACGCAGTTGAAAACGCATCCGTAAGAGATTGGATTAAATCCAGGTCATCGTTATTCAACGCAGTCAAGCTACCCACGTACAACATGCCCTGCGAAAAAGGAAGAAAATGCAGATGAATACCTTCTTTCGGAATGATGCTCAGGTATTGGTCTGCTGTGGCAATAGCCCCTTGCTTAACCAATACATCGGCTTGCGCTTCAAAATCTTTACTCACCCAGCGGGTAACGAATATTTTGTGCTCGCGCCAATTACTGATGGCAGCACTCAGGTTTGTAGCCGATTCGTACGGAAGATGAAAGGCCGCAATAGCTTTACCATCGGGTGTGGAAAGGTAGGTACTGATTTTTTTGTGTTCATCATCCATGATAAACACGCCAGACCTCACAAATGGAATGCCCAGCGTGGTCAGTTCTCTCCATATTACAGGTGTAATTCGCTCGAGGTCTTTGGTGGTACGCATGGATGCAATCTCTGCACGTACCCGATCGAGAGAAGCTGAGCGTATAGCCTCCAGGGACCTTTGTTCTGCCTTTTGTAAATCTTCAACTCTTGTGTAGGTAAAGTCTACTACCTTTGCAAAACGCTGCAGGATAGCAGCTCCTTCATCAGAAAGTGGTGTATCCCCTGCCACAAGTACGGCCCCCTGAGTGAGATATGCGATAGAGAATACAGTCCTGGGTATTTGATATACTATGGCTTCTAATCCCGCTATATTTTTACCTGACATGTGTTGGTGAAAAAGCCGGTCAAAATTTTCTTTAGCCTTTCCTTCCAGCACATACGTAGTATATTTAGATCCCTTCTGATATTCCTTTTTCTGGTGATCATTAAATGGGTGGTCATAGTAAATACCAGAAAATTCAAAATCAATAATATTCTCTTCTCCGGCCAGATAGAGCCATGATTTCCATGATTGAAAATTATTTTCAAAAAGGACTATTTCACATAGTAGTGCTTCGATATTAAGTGATTGAAGGTTTTCAATCATTACCTCAACTACATCTTTTAATTCATGACTCTGCTGCATGCTCATGGCCTTGCCACGCACTCTTTCCAAGGCTGCTTCTATCTGCGCTTCTCTTGCTTGTGCTTCTGCTTTTTGAAGATCAAGAAAGCGCGTGTAAGACTGTTCGAAAACATGACCAAAGCGAGCTATGATCTTGTTGTCTTCTTCCGTGTAAGGAATAGAGGCATAGTTGGCAAGAAGCAGCATGATGTTGGTGTTGATTGCAATAGATCTCGCCATTCCTCTACTCATACTGTACTCATTCACTTCTTCAGTAAATACCTTGGCGCCACCATGTTTAAGCAAATGCTTGTGCCACTGTTTGTTTTCCTGTTTGGTTAATACATCAGTGTAAAACTTAACGCCCTTCTGCTGGGCTTCACGCAAATTTTTCATTATTGGAATATCCAGAAACGGCACGTTGAACCGCATGGGATGAGATATCCCTCTTGCAGAGACCCAAAATTTATAATCCTCGTCAAGATCGTTATTGGCAAAACTTACATGGTTGAATTTGAATTCGAGAAGTTGCAACTGGTCCGATACAACAGTGATGACCTCCAGGAGCTCTTCACTTTTGTGCATCGCCATTGATCTGGATCGCACTCTTTCCAGCGCAGCTTCAATCTGCGCTTCTCTTGCCTGTGCTTCTGCTTTTTTAAGATCGAGGAAGCGGGTGTACGATTGACTAAATACGTTTGCGCACCGAACAAAAATATTCTCCATTTCGGGATGGGGCTCCTTTGTTATGAAAAACAAGTAGCCTTCCTTGAAAAAGGACGTATAAAAAAACAACTGATCCGGAGTTCCGTATTGTTTGAAAATATCATCAAGCGGAATGTCAATCACCTTTTTCATGTTCTCATGATGGTTAATCAACTCCCGTCCAGCACGTTCCTGACTAAGCAATTTCCTCCCCGCCTTCCAGGCATTGTGCGCATTCAGCCAAACTGAATCGCAATCAACAGGAAGCATGATCATTTCTGGGATTCCTTCTCCGTTTGGTTTTGTCATCCACTCTTTGGCCATCATGCTATCAGGCTCTGGTAAAATAAATCCCAGCACCCACGGATTTACGCCAAGCCTGATCAGTTGTTCGAATAGCACCGAAGAAGTGTGTGCCAATTCATCGCTTCGATGCATGGCCATGGTTCTGGCTCTGACTCTTTCTAAAGCCAGTTCAATTTCGGCTTCTCTCGCCTGGGCTTCTGCTTTTTGTAAATCAAGGAACCGCTCATATACTTGTCCGAATACTTTGGCAAAACGTAGTAATATAGCGTTTTCGCTTTTCGACAAAGGCTCCAGCGAAACTACATTGAGAGAACCTGCTGTAAAAAAAAAGGCTGTGATCGTTTCCTGCTTATTATATTTTCTCGGAAGCGGATAAGATAAATGTTTGGATAGCCTTATGTAGTATTCCTTAACTTCCATTCCTTTCCGTGTATTTGAATAAATTGGTTCATTTGCCTTCGAGGCTTTAACCATTTTATCAAACACCGGATGAGTACCTTTCGGTACAACACCAAGAATCTTGCTTACTTTCGCTTTTTTATTTTCAGATCTTGACCATACCTCTGCTGATCCGGTTTTACCATCAATGGTGCATATGCCTATACGAAGTGCGTTGATGTCTAACTTCTCCAGTTCTGCTAACATGGTGTCTGAGGCAGCAAGCAGCTCATCACTTGATTGCATGGCCAACGAACGGCTTCGCACTTTTTCAAGCGCTACTTCTACCTGCGCTTCTCTTGCCTGTGCTTCTGCTTTTTTTATATCTTCATACCTTCGGTATGCCAAATCAAATACATTCCTAAACCGTTTAAGCAAGTCTAATTTTTCAACAGGCAGCTTATTAATCGCAGACAGTCCAATAGCACCATTGCCAATGGAGTAAAAACAATAAAATAAAGATGTAGCTTTTTTGAGTTTGGAATCCTCTTTCTCACCCCTTTTCTTTCGTAGCGCCCTCCATTCCTTTAATCGACCTGGACCGATACTAAACGAACTGAAGTCATTTCCCCTCTGTAATTGCTTTACCAGATTTTTAATAAGTGGATGACTGTCGTAATCAAATATCGTAGTAGTCGATCCATTATCCGGAATGTAATCGTAATTCAGTAAAGACTTCCTTTCATTATCATGAATATTGATCTGTGCGTTACGCATTTCATCAAAACCCAAATGGAGCAATTCATGATAGAGCACTTTACATATGGTAGCCAAATCCTCAGGTTTACGCATGCTCATTGCTACCCCCCTCACCCGCTCAAGACATGCTTGTATTTCCAATTCCTGATTTTTTAACTCAAGCTCAACTGTTCGTCTTTTAACAGCATCACGGAGTTGTAGATTTTCTTTAGTAAGAGTTTCGAACGAAACGGTTTCACCTTCTTCCGTTCTGCTATCGGGCAAGGAACCATGTTGCTGAACCACCTTCCAACTTCCAGTTGCATTACTTAGAAAGGTTGATATTCGGATTTTACTGTAAAACTGCCATTTGTTATTTGCCAGAATAAATGCGTTTGCCTGTTCATGGACAAAGGCAAGCTGTTCTATCAGGGATATTTTTATTTTTCGGCTGCGAAATTCCGCTTTGCCCTTGATCTCATTAACTGAAGCCTTCAACCATCGTGTGGTCTCCTTCTTGCCATTGATCACTTCTCCTTCAGAAGTACCAATCATGGTATAGCTATCATCTATTATAGATGAAAAGGTTTTGAGATCGCCAGTAAAATAACTTTCCCAATAAGTGAGGTAAGCTTTTCGAATTTCAGACTCCAGTTTCTTAGTCAATTTCATCAGACCAGCAGACTTTGTCATGCCATTAAATAACAAAGGATATCCTTAAATATACCCTAATCATTTAATTTCGGGCTCACTCAAGTCATTTTTTACGTTCACGTCCCAATGAAAAGTGCCTATAATCCCTGATAAAATTTACTATTTTTGACTCATGCCCTCTCTCCTGCCCGATTACGAATACGACATCTTCATCTCTTATCGTCACAAAGACAATCGCGCGGAGAAGTGGGTGAGCCAATTCGTGCAAGCTCTTCGGGAAGAACTGGAAGGCACCTTCAAAGAATCTATTTCTATTTATTTCGATGAGAATCCCTATGATGGGCTGCTGGAAAATCACAGTGTCGATCAAAGCTTAAATAGTAAACTCAAATCACTCATCCTTATCCCCATTGTTTCGCAAACCTATACCGACCCCAAGAGCTACGCCTGGCAACATGAGTTTTGCGAATTCAATAAAATTGCTCTTAAAGACACCATCGGAAGAGATATTAGGTTGGGTAATAGCAATGTGGCCAGCCGAATACTGCCGATCACTATTCATGAACTCAATACTGAAGACATCGATCAGATCGAAACAGAATTGCAGGCTAAATTCAGGTCTATCGATTTTACTTATAGGGCTCCAGGTGTAAACCGTGCCTTGCGTCAGGACGACAGGCGTGAAGACAACATAGGCCGACTCGCCTTTCGTGATCAGATGAATAAAGTAGCCAACGCTTTAAAAGAGATCATTAATGGAATACGGTTTCCTGACAAGCCGGGCTATGGCGGAATTCCTACAGGTGATGAAGACAGCGCTTACCTAAAAAGCGATTCACCTCAAGAAAAACCAAAAGAAACCAATGATAAGTCCATTGCAGTATTGCCCTTTGTAAGTCTGGCACAAGATTCATCACAAGAGTATTTCGCGGATGGTATGACAGAAAATATCCTTATGCAGCTCGCGGGCATTCGTGAGCTCAAGGTGATCTCCAGAACCTCTGTGATGCGTTATAAAAAAACGAATAAGCTGGTGCCCGAAATTGCAGCCGAATTAGGTGTTAAATACATTTTAGAAGGAAGTGCCCAATCTCATAACAATAAAGTACGCATCAATGTGCAATTGATTGATGCCAAAAAAGATGATCCGATCTGGTCAAAAGTTTTTGTGGAGAGTATGGATGATATTTTCGGCATACAGGATAAAGTGGCAGAAGTGGTAGCTCAGCAATTAAAATCCTCCATTAGCCCTGGTGAAAAATCTAACCAGAAGCCTACTCAAAACCTGGAGGCCTACGATTTGTTCTTAAAAGGTCGCTATGCATTCAATCAGTGGAACGTAGAGGGGTATCAAATTGCCTCCGACTATTTTAAAAAGGCTTTAGCACTTGATCCTGAATTCAAACTAGCCTACTCCTATCTGGCCAGTTCCTATTCAGCACGTATGTCCTGGAATGGTGACCTTTCTCCTTCAGAAGCCCTGCCACTGATCAGTCAATACCTAGATGAAGCATGGAAAAGAGGAGCTACTGACAACGATTATCTCACCAATGCTTTCATTGAGTTTTTCATCAATAAGGATTTTACTAAAACAGAAACATTGCTCTCCAAGGCATTGGAACTCAGTCCTAATAACGCCAACCTGCTATATACTTATAGTTACCTATTGTGTATGACAGGTCGTTTGAACGAAGCTGAAAAAATGATTGATCAGGCGAAGTTAATTGAGCCGCTTAGTGTTGCTTATTTCAACTATCAGGGTATTTATCTTTATCTCTCCCAAAAATATACCGAAGCGGTTTCTTTATTCAAGGAAGGAATGAAGTTATTCCCCAAAGTGGTTCGGTTTTCAGATCATCTTGGAAGGATATGCCTCACCATGGGACTGTATGACGAGGCCAAAGAGGTCTTGCTTTCCGGACTTCATGATTCCAACACAAGACATCCTTCCATGGTGGCCTATTTGGCAATGGCCGAATGGCACCTCGATGAAAAAGACAAATCAAAAAAGCTATTGGAGGAACTGTACCTACGTAGGGATAATAATGAGAAGGGAATCAACTATTATTTAGCACATATTTATTGCTCAATTGGAGACGATCAGAAAACAACTGAGGCCATCGTCAAAGCCAGGCAAACCAACGACATCGATTTGATTTGGTTTGATGTTGATCCTTTACTTAAGTCATTTAGACAACGGGGTAATCACGCTGTAAACACTTCAGTTGATTTTGAAAGCGCTGAAAAGTTTATAGTAGACAAACTCAAGGCTGAAATGCCTGCAAACCTCTCCTACCACAACATAGATCATATCAACGATGTAGTTGAATCCGCTATCAGAATTGCTCAATCAGAAAATCTGACTGATGAAGATATACGATTGCTACGCATCGCTGCATTGTACCATGACGCAGGTTTTATTTCTACCTACAAAGGCCATGAAGCTCAAGGCTGTCAGTTAGTCAAAGATACATTACCCACATTTGGATTTTCAACACAGCAATTGGATACCATTTGTTCAATGATTATGACCACCAAAATTCCTCAATCTCCCAAAACACAGCTGGACAAAATTTTGTGTGATGCCGATCTTGATTACCTGGGTCGCGATGATTTTTATGAAATCGGAAATAGACTGTACAACGAAATGAAAGATCAGGGTTTAATTGAAACCGAAAGAGAATGGAACCTTACACAAAAGGTATTCTTAGAAAATCATCGTTATCATACTGACTTTGGAAAAAATCAAAGAGAAGACAAGAAACAAAAACATCTGACCGAAGTAATTGCCAAATTGAAGCGGTGAGACTTAACCCAGCACATTAAAAACTTCCACCACCTCTCCTTTTTGCATATGGACTCTGCTCAATAGTTCAATTTCAACTTTGTACAAAGGCAGCTCATAAGCAATCGGGCTTACTGCAATACATGAGCCGGTTAAGCTGAATTGATGTTCATTCAATGCATGATCAACATGACTCCCATTCATCACCCTATATTTAACCGTTTCCTTTTCACGAAAATTATCCAATAAAATCGGGCCGCCATTAATACTCAATCTCAAATGGGACGGATTTATCCCTTTCGTTTTCCTAAGTAATTGTATGAAGTCCCACAAGGGCCTTAGCGATGAAAACCCTACAATCATTTGAGTTTCCCTAACGGTGCTGGCCAAAGGAGGAACTACCGCAGCTTCAAAAGCTCCTTCAAGTATTTCCACTAAATTCGGCCATTCTTCCGTTTTTTCTGAATCTATGACTAATGTGTACAAGGCCGGTCGAACAGACGATGGCGAGGGTATCTTTTTAGCTGACGATGCTATCGTTTCACCGTTAGTCTTCCCCAAATAGTTATTAGGACTAATGTTTATGATCTTATCCTGAAAAGGCCAGAGCGACATATTATCTCTTGTACCTCCTTCCAATCTACTAAAATCTATATCAGACAATACTGATAGGAGGAAAGCATCGCTATGGATCATGTTTCTACGTAATAAAGTTGACCCTAAAACCACTTTACTTTGCATAGAAAATAAATCAGAATGATTGTCATAATTTTCTTGCGTAATAAAATGTGCCGGATGACGAGCCATCAAAGTATCAAATCGTTCCACCCACTTTTCACCGGCAAAAGATACACTCTCCCGAATAAAATCTTTTCTATTAAACGGCAAGTAAATATTTACCTCTCCTCCCTCCTCTTCCATGGCTTCAGCAAACAAAATATCACTACCACATGCCAATGAACAATAACCAATTGCAATTTTATTAGATCGTATGGATGCCTTAATGGCACTTTTTACATCACCCTCAATCGATGAAGGAAACCGAGGATACGGCCGATCTTGCCGGTCAATCATGTGACCTATAAAAGCAGCTACTGCCGGTGGATTAAAAATCTTTAAAATATCGGAAGGTACATTCATGTAATGGCTAAGTAGCCATAATTGGTTATGGACAGAGCTGACCTTTCCCCAGTCGGTGCCTGTTAATTGTCTCGCCTTTTGATAATATTCAAGTGACTTTTTTGCATCTTTTGATAGCAAATAGGCTTCACCTAATGTGGCTATTTCCCAAAAAGATTGTGCTTCTCCAATTACATTGATCACCTCCTGCGCAATTTCTCTTCCCTTTCGAGCTTGACCAGCAATCGCAGACATTGTGGCCGCATTTATTCCTGTGTAGTAATTTCCAGTTATTGAAAAGTTTTTCAAATAGGTATCGCGGGATTGAATGGCATACTCTGAATCCTCCGTTTGTTTGAATAAGGTCTTGTAGATTCCACCAAGGATACCTGCTGTCTCAGCTTCCTCAGGGTTGTCTTTATGAACTTTTTCTAGAAATACTTTTGCCTGACCTGGCATCCCACCCTTCGATAAAGCGAGCGCATGAAGTTGTTGTAATCGAATATTCGAGCTATTATCCTCGATAGCAGCTTGTGTTAATGACCTTGCCTCAAGATATCTTCCCTGTTCAATTAATTGTTCAATGTCAATAATCTGATCTTCCAAAATAAAAACGATTAAATCAAATATTAGATTAAATCAGATGAGTTCCAAATTACACTGCATCTCTAAATGCTGAAGGGGTTGTCAGTACGAATTTACCAAAAGCTTTGTTGAAAGTGACTTTGTTATTGAAGCCCGACTCTAAAGCGATAGCCTCAATTTTGTAATTATTAAAATGTTCATCTCTTAACATTCCTTTTGCATGCTCAATCCGGTAACGATTGACAAAGTCATTAAAGTTTTCACCTACCTGAGAAGATAAAGCCTGAGAAATAAAGTGTGGCTTTTCATTTATCTGTTCAGCTAATTTACGGAGCGTCAAATCCCTGCTCAAATACATTTTTTTTGACTTAAATTCTGACTCGATTTTATTTACGATCCGTTGCATCGTAACCACATCAAGTCCAGAATTCAAGTATTTCTTTGCCACCCCTTCCAAAAAACCTGGCTTGGAATACAGGGCATACCCAACAATAAAGACTATAGTAGAGGCGACAAAATAATAAAGTATAAACTGACGCCAATTGTCAGCAAACATAGTGAGCCAGGAAACGATGACGGCTGTAATAAAATATATGGAACAAATAATGATGGCGTACAACTTGTTGTTTGCTGTTAGTATCTGCCGCTTGTTATAAATAACAATAATGAACCCTATTCCGTACAACAGCAGGTGCCCTGCCCTAGCATAATTCATCGGCATTATTCGATCATAGAAATGATCTTTGTTATATATCATTCTCTCAGTACCAGATAGTGAGAGCACATCAGCGAAATAAATAATAGACAGTATAAATGGGACAAAATGCAAAAGTCCCCAATACGAAAACTTATCTTCAGGGGATATAAATCCACTAATGTGAAACCATAATATGGGCCCGTAAATAAAGCCTACAAAAAAATAGTAAACCCCATAAAAATCTGGGAGAACATGAACAAACCTGCTAGTGGAATAAAGATAATCCAACATCTCCAACCCAAACAGGAGTGAAAATAAAGCCAACATTAAATGTGACTTTCCTTTTTTTTGAAAAAAGAGGCCTCCCGATATAAAAATGGAAGAAAGAGAATAGAAAAAAAGCAGATATCTCAGTACAGTCATTTACTCAGGAGATGTTCCTACTCCCGAGTCAATTTAAAAAGTATCTGCAACTTCTGGTACCATTCCGGCTTTTCTCCGCTGGGATATGTTTCGTCCTTCATAATTAGTTGGACATTATCACCATCCGTCTCCAATGTATAATATTGCTTCCCTCCCTCAAAGCCAGGCACTTTAGCAATATCTGAAGTGGTTGTAAACAAGGAATCGCTAAGAGTATATGTTCCGGTATTGAATACGAGGGTTTGAAAGGCATGCTTTATTTCTGAGTCTGTTGGCTTAGACAACACCTCAAATGGAACCCTTGGGTTGACCCACGGATTGTAGATGATATGGTAGCGATTAGGGGTAACTGTAAGTCGACCCTGTGAAACTTTTTCTACAACCACAGTAGTATCCCTATAGATGTATTGAATTTGTTCAATCTTCCACGACCCAATCAATGGATTATCAATTGTCTCTATGTGTTCTATTTCACGGACTAACTCTTTGTATCCATAGGCTTTGGCCAAAGTATAACCTGTATAAGTTTTATTCAAAACTTCCTCCTGATAATCAGCACCTTGATGCAAAAGCATTTTCGCAAACGAAATATTCTCATAAAACATAGCCCAATGAAGGGCGGCACATTGATTCACTGAATCTGTGGAATTCATCTTCGCTCCAGCATCTAGTAATAGTCGACCTATTTTTTCATTTCCTCCTACCGCTGCACCCATTAATGGAGTAAGCCTGTAAAGGGTATCCGTTTTATTGGGATCAGCACCAGCCATTAATAATTGTTCAACAGTTTTTTCATGATTGAACCGAGAAGCAAAAGCCAGCGGCACTTGCCCAACTCTATTCATTTGATTTGGATCTGCTCCATTTGATAGCAGGAGATTTACTATTTCATTGTTTCCAGACTCCACAGCAATTTGTAACAGTGGTGTACCTAATCCATCTTTTGCATTGGCCTGTGCTCCATTCATGAGTAGTACATCTACTTTTTTATTGTCACTAGCTTTTATAGCAGTCAGTAATGCTTTGGTTTTTGAATCAATAGCTGCGTTAAACTTCGTTGATCTAAAAACATCCATTACAGAGTCAGCATGCCAGAGACGAAGCCCTACATCCAAAGAGGTGCCATGTTTACTTTGCATGGACAAGTCAGCTCCATTCTTTATCAGAAGGCTCATCAACGTAATGTTACCATAGTAGGCTGCCCAATTGATTGCAGGATCCTTGTTGATATCAACCACATTAACATCCGCTCCACTATCCATCAATAAGTTGGCAATATTCACATTGGGGTTAATACTTGAATACATCAATGGAGTTCCCTGAAGACCTTCCCTTTCTTTCCTGTTAGGATCAGCTTTTGCCTTCAGTAACAGATGCACCATTTTCTCATTACTTTTTGAAACAGCAATAATCAGCGGGGTCGATCCTGAATCAGTAAATCCATCCACATCCACACCTTTAGCTATCTGGTATGCAGCAATCTGAATGGCACCCTGTTCAATACTTTTAAAGAATACCTCCTGCCGTTGGCTCTCAGGCACAGCGTATGCTCTATAAGATTTTAGATCGTCAGTAGAAATAAATTGCTCGATGGACTTATCCTGAGCAATCATTATTTCATTCTTGCCCAAGAAGACAACAAGAACAATAAAAAGAGTTTTAGTCATATTCATTGAGCAGCAAAAAAAGAAATTCGTTGTTATATCTCATCTACACACCACAAGTAGATGTAACGAATAATTATTTTTTACTCTATTCAACGGCAATAAACTAATGATTGAAAGTTACCGAAAACCATTGTAATTATCCTTTGATAGTAAAATATATGTTGGATATGGCCAATACGGTTTATAGATTGAATTTGATTACATAAAATACGGTAGTCTAAAACAATATGAGAAGATATCTTTCTTTAGCGTTCATCCTATTTGCTCAACTTACATTGGCCCAACAGTTTAAATTAAAAGACATCAAAACAGAAGTCAATTCCTCATTTCGTGGACTGTCCGTTGTTAATGATCAGGTAGCTTGGGTGAGTGGCAGCGATGGTTGGGTGGGCATCTCAACGGATGGAGGAAATCAATGGAACTTTAATCAAGTGAAAGGCCATGAAAGTTCCGGCTTCCGATCGCTATATGCATTTGATGAGACCAAAGCCATTATAGCCAATGCAGGTGCTCCCGCAAACATATTGCTTACACTAGACGCAGGAAAAACATGGAAGGTGGTTTACACCAACTATAATGAAGCTTCCTTTTTTGATGGGATGGATTTTTGGAATAAAAACGAAGGGTTGATTTATGGAGATCCTATCAATGGTAAAATGCTCTTGCTAAAAACTACAGATGGTGGCAACACATGGGCCGAAGTGTTGAATGCCCCTAGTTTACAGGAAGGAGAAGCATCTTTTGCAGCCAGTGGCACCGGCATTAGATGCATAGGAAAAGACAAAGCCATCATATCTACTGGAGGACTGGTCTCCAGACTGTGGACTACAACAAATAAAGGAGAAACATGGAGTGACATGTCACCTCCTATTGTGCAAGGCAAGGCAACTACTGGTATCTTCTCATTTGCTGTTGATAAAAATAACATCATACTGGTGGGAGGTGATTACAAAAATCCATCGTTGGCAACAGCGCATAACCTTTACTCCAACGATAATGGTTTAACTTGGATCACTCCTTCAGCGCCAAGCAGAGGCTACAGGGAATGCGTAGAGTTCCTGACTGATAAAATTCTACTTACAACCGGGCCCACCGGAACAGATATCTCAAATGATAAAGGAGTAACATGGGGAGCTTTCTCAGAAGCCGAGGGCTTCCATACATTACGTAAAGCAAGAAAGGGTGTTTTAACAATTATTGCAGGCGACAATGGTCAGATTGGAATCATTAAAAAGAAAAAATAGACCATGCTTGGTAACTATTTCATCACTGCCTATCGTTTCTTAAAACATCACTTCTTCTTTTCCACCATTAACTTGGTAGGTTTTGCCATTGCGCTGGCAGCTTGCTTGTTAATGACTCTGTATGTAAATCTTGAAATGAGTTACGATCAGTTTCACACAAAGGCTGATCGAACATTTCGCTTAGTCACTGATGTGAGTACAAACAGTACTATTGCAAAACAAAGCTCATCAGGACCAATGGGGCCTTCTCTACTCGCAACATTCCCTGAGGTTGAAGATTTTGTCAGAATACTACCTGACTATTTTCTAGTACAGAATGAATCCAATAAGGATATTTTCGATGAGGAAAGTATTGCTTATGCCGATGGCAATCTTTTTGAGGTTTTTGACTTCGTTCTAATTAAAGGAAATCCCAATAAACTATTTACAGACCCATTCAATGTGGTCATTTCAGAAACTTCGGCCATAAAGTATTTTGGAACCATAAACGCTTTGGGTAAAACGCTACTATTAGATGGAAAGAATCCAGCACTAGTAACTGGCGTTATGGAAGACATTCCAGCCAACTCTCATATTCAAACGAATATGTTTATTTCAATGTCTACTTTGCTGGATGTATATAGTCCTATCTTTGGTAGGAAGTGGGACCTATTCGGATTCTATACTTACCTGGTGCTTCCAGAAGAGAACAATGCAAAACAACTTGAAAGCAAACTACCTGAATGGATTAAAGAGCATATCAACAACGACCAGGCAGAATATCTCTTATCGCTGGAACCTTTAACAGAAGTATATTTTCATGGTGCGCCTCGCGCCTATCGGGGAGGAAGTTCAATACATGGCAATTTTGAATCTGTCCGTGCATTTGTTCTCATTGCTGTATTGGTTTTACTTATCGCGAGCTTCAATTTTGTGAATCTTACTACAGCCCTATCTCTGCACCGATCAAAAGAAATTGGTGTTCGCAAAGTGTTAGGAGCAATGAGATATCAACTTGTGGTGCAATTCATTACCGATGCCGTACTTCTCAGTGTAACTTCCGGATTAGTCGCCATCTTGCTCGCATCATTAGTATTACCGCAATTCAATACTATAGCAGGCAAAGTGGTAATTACAGATTTATTTAGCAACATAAGTCTGTTAGCGACATCCGTTGGTGTTGCCATTTTAATTGGAATTCTTGCTGGTACATACCCAGCTCTGGTTCTATCGGGTTTCAAGCCTATTCACGTTTTAAAAGGGAAATTAAAAACCGGCCAACAAGGAAAGTGGATTAGAAAAACTTTAGTTACAGCTCAATTCTCTATCTCCATTATACTTATCGTTCTGACATCTGTTGTTTACATTCAGGTCAACTTTATGCAAAATCAGGACCTTGGCTTTCGAAAAGCACAAATGATTTCCATTGATTATCATTTTGACCAAAGAATAACGAAAAATCCTAACTCCCTTAAGCAATCTCTTCTCTCAGTTGCTGGGGTAGAAGAAGTAAGCCTTTCATCATCCACACCTGGCAGGTTGAACCACAGAAGAAATACACAAATTGAAAATATTGACAAGGAACTGCAGGAGCTGGAATCTGATGCGTACTATGTTGACTGGAATTTCATCAGTCAATACAACATTAAAATACTCACCGGGAGGGATTTTTCAGAATCCTTTGCAACTGACATGCGAGAGGCAATGATTCTTAATGAGAGTGCTGTAAGGTATCTTGGCTTTCAAAATGCTGATGAGGTGATTGGTAAAAAATTTACACAAAATGGAAAAACAGGAACGGTGATTGGTGTCACTGAAAACTTTCACTACCACTCATTAATAGATAATATAAGACCACTTACTATGCGAGTTGAGCCGGGGTATTTTACATTTTTAACAATAAGCTTGGCTGGACAAAATATTCCAACATCGTTGGCCAAAATAGAATCTATATGGCAATCCCTATACCCGGACTTGCCACTCTCCTATTCATTTAATGACATAACCTACGATCAAATCTATTCTCAGGAAATGAGACAGAGTAAATTGTTCACCGGTTTTTCAACACTTGCTATTATTATATCTTGCCTCGGGCTTCTTGGGATAACAGCTCTGAATATTACCAACCGAACCAAAGAAATCGGGGTAAGAAAAGTGCTCGGATCTTCTTCTTTAGGAATTATTCGTCTACTCTCAAGGGAATCGGTAATCCTTGTTATCATCGCAGCATTCATTGCTACGCCCATTGCGTGGGGCATTGTAGAAGAATGGCTCAATGGCTTTGCCTACCGCATCAGCCCAACTATATGGATTTATCTTGGCGCAGGATCTCTGGTCGCTGCACTAAGTCTGATCACAATTGGATTTCAAACTATTAGGGCCTCACTTGCAAATCCTGTGGATGTTTTAAAGACAGATTAAACCAATGTGATATAAAGTATGGCCTACAGAATAATTAGGGGTATTATAATAGCTCCGGAGCGAACCCTTTTCACCGTTATAATACTGGCTTTATTATGAGAAGGAGGAAAGGATATCGCTGCGATAGGTGGAAAAAAATAGGCCGGAAAATAATAGTCAGGTCTCTTGACCTGACTATAATCAATTCACACCAAGGGCTGCTTACTTAGCCTTAGTACCCTTACCTTTTGAAGTTTTGCTTTTTACTTTGGCGGCTAGCTCTTTTGCCTTCTTGGTCACTTTCCCCTTTACAGCAGCTGCTGTTTTCTTTGTTTTATCAGCAATCTTCTTTCTCGTATTTTTTCCGCTGTTAGGTGCCAAAAGTACGCCTGCAATTGCGCCTGCAGCAGCGCCTGCCAGCATGCCCCCGGCTACCTTAAGGGCCGTGCTACTAGATTTTTTCTTTTTCTTAGGTGCCTCTTTTTTACTTTGAACTTTCTTATTAGCCATGATTTTTTCGTTTTGTGTAGTTTATTTGCAATATCCACAAATGACGCATTTTAACACTGAATAAGAAATGAGTTACGTCATATTTATTATGAATAGCTGAGTTGGTGCAATCAAAACTGGAGGGATCCGAGATGACCATTGGTTAAAACTGGCAGCTACCTTCCTTTGAAACTTAGCGGTACCTCCAGCATATAACCTTTGGATGGCACCCTCCCTTATCCTACTTGGTGAGGGTAGATTCATAAACCGCCTAGGAAGAGAGTTTTGTAGAATCGCTCAATGCTCTACCAGTACAATCAGGCTTTAATTCAAATATGAAAAAACAGACATAATCTTTTCCTTGGTAATCGGCTTCTCAATAAAGCCATTTACCAGCGGATGACACTCCGCTTTCCTGCGGTCCTCCGGATCAATTGAAGACGAAGTTATTATTATCTGAAATGGAAGGTCACCTTGCTTTTTACCCAACGCGGAAAGAAACTCCCATCCATCCATGACTGGCATGTTGATATCGAGGAATAGCAGGTTAGGTAACTTTTCCTCTAGATTCTTTAACCCCTCAAGGCCATTCTTTGAAATAACAATATCTACTCCAGCAAAAACACTTTTTAACACAAGCTGCGCAAGAGATAGAAAAATTTTATCATCGTCCACCACAAAAATCCGATCAATCTTATTCATTCAAAATAACTGTAAATGTTGTTCCATAGCCTACCTTACTTTTTACTTCTATCTTTCCTCCCATTGCCTCAATCTGATGTTTTGTCATATAAAGTCCCAAACCCTGCCCTTCACTGGATTGATGAAGCCTTGACCCGAGTTTAAATAATTTACCACTATCATCCTCAAGGTTAATACCTATTCCAAAATCTTGAATCTCAATAATTACCTTATTCTCTTCTTTTCTACCCACCACCCTCAATTGCCTTGCTGTATCAGTTATGCCATATTTAATGGCGTTCGTGATCAGGTTATGAAAAATACTGTCCAAATAGGCAGGTATTGATTTTACCGTAAGCTCAGGCGGAATACTTAATTCTACAAATACGTCCTTAGTAGAAATGATAGCGCTGTTAAGCGAGAGTGTTCTTTGAATTGAGTTCTTCACCCTACAGTCGACTATATGTGTAGACGTAAATTCATTTTCAAAGTTGAGTAATTCACTAATATTCTTTACGGTAGTATCAAGGTGCTCAGTGGCCGTCTTAATCAATTCGATGCAATCAGCGTTATTTGTTCCATTTTCAAGTATAGAAGTTAGCCCCATAATATTCGCCACCGAAGATCTAATATTATGCGATGTCATAAATGAGAAATCCTTTAGCCTTTTGTTTTGATCAGTTGTTCGATCCAGTAAATTTCTCATAGCCACTTCTTCATTTTTCCTTTCAGTAATGTCCTGTAGCGTTCCCTCCAGGGCGATTGCCTTGCCATGCTCGTCTTGAATACAGCTAGCGATCGCCTTAACATAGATTATATCATTTTCTCCCTTTATCAACCTATATTCCATATGAATAGTTTGCTTGCTTTCCATCACAAGTAAATGTTTATTCTGCACATATGTCAGGTCTTCCGGGTGGATCATCTTAAAGAAATCGTCAATTGGCGGGACTCCCTTTTTTTCATCAACGCCACAAATTAGGAACATCTCTTCTGACCAAAAATTGGCTCTCGACTTTAAATTCAGTTCCCAATAACCAATGTTAGAAATATTCTGTGCTCGTTGTAAATGCCTGTTGGTCTTTGTTATGAGCATTTCATTTTCAACTTGATCCGTTACATCTCTGAAATTATTTACAATTCCAGCAATGTGTGGATCGGTAGTCAAATTGGTAATCGTTGCTTCTATCCACCTCCAGCTTCCATCCTTATGTTTCATCCTTGAGGTATGTCCTGGCATAGGAATTCCGGGCGCTTTCATTACCCTTTGAAAAGCAGATCTTACACTATCGACATCGTCCGAATGGACTAGCTCAATTATATTTAACTTGAGTATCTCCTCTTCCTCATAGCCAAGAACCTTAGTTACAGAAGGAGTTACATACGTGAGCGCTCCATCTGCAGAAAAAATTGCTACGGCATCTTTTCCATTCTCAATTAGTGCCCTAAATCGTTTTTCTGACACCCTTATTGATTCCTCATCCTCAACACGGCTTGTTACATCCTGAACCAACGATAACACAGATTGTACCGCACCAGTTTCATCCTTGATTACAGAATTGTACCAAACACAATGGATCGTCTTTCCATTTTTAGTTTTATTTCTATTTTGAGAAATATTTCCATTTACAATCCCCTGCAACAATTCCTCAGCCACCTTAGTGGTAGATTCTATATCTCCTTCGTGAATGATATCAAATGCACCAAAGCTCTTATTTAATATCTCCTCCTGCGTCCAGCCAAAGATCTCTTCACTCCTCTTCGACCATTGTCTAATGGTAAGGTCTTGCTCATATTCCACAATACCCAATGGAGAATTATACATGTAAGTAGACAGCCTTTGATTGGCCGCAAATAAGTTTTTCTCAATAAACTCCTTCTCCGTAATGTCATAACCAATACAAAGAATCTCTTCATTAGCATCCGCACTCTCACTGAGACTTATAAACTCCCATTCACAAGTAATAAATCCTTTCTTAGAGAGCGGCATTCTCAAAACAACCTTATGGGATATATTAGGATTATCAATGCACTGCTTGAAAGCATCGGTACACTTATAATAATCCTCAGGTACTGTATGACGGGCAAATTGAATTCCTATTAGATCGGTTCTATCCACCCCTAAACGATCACAAAAATGATCATTCAAAAATGTGTATTCTCCATTTAAATTGGTTTTAGCAAAATAAATGGATTTGCTCTCTAATATTGAATTCAACATATCAAATCTCGCTTTCAAAATACCATTATAATTAAGAACCGCCTTTTGGCATAATCCCCAACTTCTTACATGGGTTATATTAAATAATATTTGACCCAATGCAATACCGTTATAAAATCGCTTTAACTTTTTTTCTTAAAACAGGGAGCAAATCTTTCGAAAACCATGGATTCTTCCTTAACCAGATGTTATTCCTTGGTGATGGGTGCGGCAAAACGATGATTCCAGGTAAAAAATTTTTAAATGACTTTACAGTTTCTGTGAGTGATGGTTTTACGCTGTCACGCAGGTAATACCTTTGAGCATATTGCCCGATTAAAATAGTAAGCCGTACATCTCCTACAGCCTTAAATATTTTACTATGCCATGTTGGTGCACACTCTTGTCTGGGTGGCAAGTCTCCAGATTTACCCTTACCCGGATAACAGAACCCCATTGGTATCAGACCTATAATTTTTTCGTTATAAAACTCCTCTTCTGACACACCTAACCATTCTCTTAATCGAATACCACTTGCGTCATCCCAGGGTATACCCGTCTCATGCACTTTTTTACCAGGTGCCTGACCAATAATCATTATTGGTGTTCCTTTTGCAAATTGAAAAACTGGATTCGTGCCTAATGGCAAATATTTTTCGCATAATGTACAGTTTTTAATATCGCGTTGGAGCTTTCTCAATCATTTAAAATAATAATTCTACTTCCTCTATTATTAATTGACTATACGAAAATCAATAATTGTATACCACACGACCAATGCCCATAACCAAAGTACCATTGCATAACAAAAATATAAAACAACAGGTGACAGGTTCTTTTTTGAAAGCAAAGAATGCAATCCTCCGGCCAAAAGAAAACCAACAGACCAAACCATGCCAGCGAGTATCAATGAAGGCCAGGTAGCATCACCTTGAATTTCATCAATTCTGTCACCCAAAACAGGCTGAACGACATAGTAAAGACCATACCCTAACATACCCATGCTGAACAAACCCAGCGCACCGCTGGCTACAAAACCTATTATCGAAAATTTAGTTGCTTTGGAAAAAGTAGACCACATCTCTATTCAATTAACATGTAAAATAAAAAAGCCATCCGGTATTACCGAATGGCCTTTGAAACACTCCATCAACTAAGTTATTCCGGTACTGTCACTTTGCCAATGTTAGCTGCATGGCATTGGTTGTTAAAAGCTACAATTTCTTTCTGTACAAAAGAATCATACTGTGCTTTTAATGGTTGCCAGCGTGCATCCAATGCCGCCAACTGATCCTTTACACCTTGAGTAACATATGGAATATTGGTGTCCAATTCTCCTTTAAGGAAAATATAATCCGCACTTAGCATATTCACAAAATTGATAATATCATCATTGCTTTCTGCTTTTCGCTGTACCAACTTCCCATCCCATTCTTCCATTTTTTCCACAAGCACCTTTCCTGCATCCACTATTTCCTTTGACTCACCTTTATCCTCAAGAATTTTTAGCAGGCTGTTGATTTGATCACGCGCAGAAGCGATACGATTTACGGCACCATGAATTTCATTCAGCCCCTTCTCGATAGCCAACATGGTGACATGTTGCTCCTGGTATTCCGCCTCCGTTGCCTTAATTCCAGGGTGAGGTAGAATATTAAATGAAACGGTGCGTTCCTGACTACCCGATTTTAATGTGGCTTGGTACTTACCCGGTGATGCTTTGTGTCCGTTATACCTTCCTTCTATAAATACCTTTGGTGCACCAAGCACAGTTGGATAGCGCATATCCCAAACAAATCTGTTCATCCCTTTCTTTTTAGGTAATGTGGGGTCAGCATTGGGGCCACCAGGGTAAGTAACAAAGTCTTTTTCTTTTTCTGATGAATAAGTGCGAACCACTTGTCCGTTTGCATCCGAAATTGTCAGGGTAATATTATCGCTTTCTTTCATGTCATCAGGTAGGCTATAATAAATCACAACACCTGTAGGTGCATTGGTTCCAACAGCTGCGCTTTGCTCCAAATCATCCTCATCTAAAGTTCCATCAAATGCACTTCGGCCCGAAACTCTAATTGCATCATCTGGTTGGTAAAGCTGTAAACCAGCTACAGATGCATCGTATTGACGAAGTAGTCCTAAATCATCTAAAACCCAAAAAGAACGCCCCTGTGTTGCCGCTATCAAATCTCCCTGACGGATGATCATGTCAGTGATGGCGACAACTGGCAAATTCAATTGAAGCACACTCCAGTTATTACCTCCATCATAGGAAATATAAAAACCAGTTTCAGTGCCTGCATACAATAAATCCTTTCTAACATCATCCTCACGCACTACGCGAGTAAAAGCTCCGTAAGGTATACCGTTGGATATTTTTGTCCAGGATTTACCATAATCTGTTGTCTTGTAGATCGCTGGTGTAAAATCATTGAACTTGTATCGGGTAGTTGCAATGTAGGCCGTACCATTATCATGAGGAGAAACTTCAATACTATTGATTAGGCACTCTTGTAAACCTGTAGGAGTTACATTAGTCCATGTCTTTCCTTCATCGCGTGTTATGTGTACCAGTCCATCATCACTCCCTGTCCAGATCACTCCCTTTTCCTTAGGATGAATTTTAACGTAGGCCAGCGTACCATAATTTTCCCCTCCTGCACCTTCATTGGTATAAGGCACTCCACTAATACCCAATTTACTCTCCTCATTTCGAGTAAGGTCTGGAGATAACTCTTCCCACGACCTTCCCATATCTTTGGTTTTCAACAAGTGATTACCCCCATGATAAAATGCATTTTCATGTTTTGACCAAACGATAGGCGCATTCCAGTTGAATCTGTATTTCATGTCCTTTGGCTGCAATGCCTGATACTGGATAGGCGCAGTCATCACTCCTTTCCCTTCTCCCGTTTCCGTATCCAGCATCTCTACCGTTCCCTGATAGCTCCCTCCCATAACATAACGAGGGTCTTCAGGATCAAACGCTAAAAAAGCACTTTCCCCTCCAGCTGATGGCCACCAATTGTGCTCATCAATCGCATAGCCGCCCACATTACGACTTTGAATTTTCACGGATGAATTGTCCTGCTGGCCTGCATAAATATTGTATGGAAAAAGGTTATCTGCATTTACACGATAGAATTGTGCCGTAGGCATATTGCTCTGTGTCGACCATGTAGCGCCTTGGTTCACCGTAATAGCAGCTCCACCATCATTGGCAATCACCATATTTTTATTGTTGTCGGGATTAATCCACAACTGGTGATAATCTCCATGTGTACCGGATAAACGAGTCCAGGTCTTTCCTCCATCAATAGACATGAGCCCGGGAGAATTAAGCACATAAACTATATTTTCATTTTGCGGATCAGCAATCACCTCAATATAATACCAGGCACGTTGAGTTAGCCTATGATCTTTACTTACACGATTCCAATTCTTGCCTCCATTCATCGAAACAAATAGTCCACCTTTCCAATCATGTGTATTACTTTCTACAAGTGCGTACACTTTGTCCGGGTTAGAGCCGCTCACTGAAACACTCATCTTTCCAAGTTCATCCGGAAGACCATCCTGAATTTTATTCCACGTTTCGCCCGCATCAGTGGATTTATAAAGCCCACTTCCTTTACCACCACTTATTACCTGCCAGGGCAACCTCCTGTGATCCCACATGGCAGCATAGAGTATGCGGGGATTATTCATATCCATGCTCAGATCAGAACAGCCAGAGTTCTCATCTACATACAAAGTCTTTTTCCAGGTAACGCCACCATCTACCGATTTAAATACTCCTCTTTCAGGCGCAGCTCCATGCAAGGCACCTTGAGCCGCCACATATACGATATCCGGGTTATTGGGATGAATGCGGATGTTGGCAATATGCCTTGTCAACTCCAGGCCCATATGTTGCCAGGTCTTTCCCGCATCATTCGATTTATAGACTCCATCTCCATAAGAAGTGGTTACTCCACGAGGAGCATGCTCCCCCATTCCTACGTAAACTACATTAGGGTCACTCTGCGAAACAGCTACTGCTCCAACAGAACCTGTTTTAAAATATCCATCAGAAACATTTCGCCAAGAGACACCTGCGTCTTCCGTTTTCCAAACTCCTCCTCCGGTATTGCCCATGTAATAAGTATCCGGATCACCCACCACTCCTGTTGCAGCTACCGACCTTCCTCCTCTGTAAGGACCGATACTTCGCCATACAAGTGATTTAAAATGGGTATCAAGGTTGGTGATTTTAGCTGTGGGGGAAGAAGCTGCCGGTTGACTTTTCCTTCTCTGTGCCTCAGCTGAAAGGAACAAAGAAAGGCAAAGCATCAATAGAAATATATTTTTCATAGGTGTGGTTTTAGTCATATCAAATTTAGATTTTAATACATCTAATCAAATAGAAAAGTAAAGGAGCGGTAATAAATAATTACTCTTCTTTTTTCTTTTGGAAATGTAGTTGACGGAATTTTGCCTTTTCCACGATCTCAAAGGCTCGCTTTATTCGACTATCTACATTTTTAACAGAATTCACATAATGTGACAACCCACGTTGAACACCAGGAGTAAACGTTTTCCATAATTTTAAGCCCGCTGGATCTTGATCCAGTACAGCTTGAAGTTCTTCAGGAACATCCACTTTATCAGAATCGACCAACCAAAATGAAACTTTAACGGAGTCACCAGATCCAATTTTAGCAGTTCTTCGCAATTGAGCACTGACCATAAAAAAACGAGAACCATCCTTTTTATGTTGAATGGCCAGTGCAAAGGGTGTTTTGTTCATCGTTCCCTTAGTTCTCACACGGCCCTTCACTGGAAGAGATTCAATAATCTCCTCAGGTACCACAAGAATAGTGTGGGTAAAGCTGCCGTGCACGGTTTTCAGGCGTGTCTCAAACCTATATGTTTTTTCTTTGGCCATGGAATGAACAAATATTTCAATTATGAATGTGCCATGAAAGGAAAGCGAAGTAAAATATGCCCCATCCAACCACAACTTTTGCATTGAAAACTGAAATATTATTCAGTATCTTCTCGCTTTAACATCACTCACATGGAAAATATATCAAGACGCAGCTTCCTTTTTAAGGCAGGAGGAATTGCTACCATTCCGTTTCTTTGGGAAAAACCTCAATTGATTCTTTACAATGGTAATTTCATCACCATTGATAAAAATATGCCGAGAGCTCAGGCAGTGGCTATTGCTAATGATAGGCTAATCGCAGTAGGTACAAATGATGAGATAAAAGCACTAAGTGGCCCCCTAACACAATCCATCAATTTGGAGGGCAGAACTGTAGTTCCAGGCTTTATCGATGCACATTGTCATTTTGCTTCTTCAGGACGGAGGCATCTCACCGATATCGATTGTGGATTGGACTCTATTGAGAAAATTAAAATGGCTGTTAAAGAAAGAGCAGCGAAAACACCCAAAGGTGAGTGGGTATACGGCTTTAAGTACGATGACACCAAAACAAAGGATGGAAGGTATCTTACCAAAAAAGATTTGGACGAAGCTGCACCCAATCACCCTGTCATTATCAACCACCGTGGCGGTCATACCAATTTTGTGAATTCATTGGCCTTTGAAAAAGCTGGAGTGACCGAAGAAGTAAAGGATCCTCCGGGTGGAAAATTTGAAAGAGAGGACGGCAAACTTAACGGAAGACTTTTAGAAAATGCTGCTGACGTATTCCCCGATCGTCCAAAGCCTACAAAGGAAAATTTCGTAGAAGGTGTAAGCCTGATGTCTTCGATGCTTGCCAAATCTGGTATCACCTCCGCACACGATGCAGGTGCCTCTACTTATGATATGAAAGCATACCAAGACTCTTACGACAGAGGGGATTTAAAAACAAGAGTTTATGCGTTGATCCGTGATGGAT
>JBATLM010000014.1:0-3331 GCA_049289315.1 Cyclobacteriaceae bacterium | reverse complement strand
CATTATTGGCGGTCACATCACGCAAAATATTACGCGCTGCTGTTTATCTTTTATTTGCTCTAGGCGGAACCGCAGGTGTTTATTTTATGATGGACTATTTTTTCCTGGCTGCAGTACAGCTAATCGTGTACGCAGGAGGAATTGTAGTATTAATTATTTTCTCTATTCTATTAACCTCACACATTGAGGAAAAAATGCAGACGCCAGATGCCTGGAAAATTATACTTACCTCTGTAATGGGTTTGGGAGGCGTCACACTTTGTTTATACGTAATTACCAATCACGTCTTTGTTGCTCTTCCAGATACAGGCACCGAAGCTAACATGACAACGATAGGAGAAAAATTATTGGGTTACGGAGCAGGGGGATATGTTCTCCCATTTGAGGTGATCAGTATTCTGCTGTTGGCGGCAATGATAGGCGCCATCGTGGTCGCGAAACGGAACAAACCTGAAGGCAATGGTTGAACAAGTTCCACTAAATCATGTACTGATCGTAACCACACTGATGTTCTTCATCGGTGTGTATGGTTTTCTGACCAGAAAGAATCTGATTACTATGCTCATTAGTGTTGAGATTATGCTCAATGCCGTGAATCTCAATTTTGTTTTCTTCGATAATTATTTATTCCCAGGGAAACTGGAAGGGCATTTCTTTTCTCTATTCATCATCGCTATCGCTGCTGCAGAGGCCGCTGTGGCGATAGCCATATTTATTAATTTATATAGAAACATTCGTTCCATAGATGTGGAGCAGGTAGACAAGATGAAATACTGATGGAGTTTCAATACACCATATGGATTGTAATACTGCCCTTTCTGGCATTCCTAATCAACGGACTAGGAAGCGGAAAACTACCAGGAAAGATTTCGGGTTGGATTGCGACTATCGCTATAGGTATCTCTACTTTCTTATCTTACCAAACTGCGTTTCAATATTTTTCATCTCACTCCGGAGATAAAATAATCGCCTTCAAAACCACCTGGCTGAGATTCAATGACACGTTACACATTGACATGGGTATTCTATTGGATCCCATTTCCGTGATGATGCTCGTGGTGATCACCACAGTTTCGTTAATGGTGTTCTTATACAGTCAGGGTTACATGAAAAACGAAAGTGGTTACGACCGATACTTTGCTTTTCTCTCCTTGTTCAGCTTCTCTATGTTAGGATTGGTAGTGGCTACCAACCTTTTTCAAATGTACATGTTCTGGGAATTGGTAGGTGTGTCCTCGTATCTACTTATAGGTTTTTATTACGACAAACCATCGGCTGTAGCCGCTTCAAAAAAAGCATTTATTGTCACACGCTTTGCCGATTTAGGATTTCTCATTGGGATTTTAATGGTATCCTTTTATACAGGTACCTTCGATTTTGACATCCTTACCAATCCTGATAGTCTCAGCTTCTCCACTGCTGCATCATTTCTTGGACTCTCCACCATTACCTGGGCATTACTTCTCATTTTCATGGGAGGCGCAGGTAAGTCCGCTATGTTTCCATTGCACATCTGGCTACCCGATGCCATGGAAGGCCCAACTCCTGTATCCGCACTGATCCATGCCGCCACGATGGTGGTAGCAGGCGTCTTTTTAGTTGCAAGGTTATTCCCGTTCTACTCAGTATTCGCTCCTACCGCCTTAGAAATTGTGGCTTTCATTGGAGCATTTACAACTCTGTTTGCTGCCATCATTGCTTGCACACAGTTTGATATCAAAAGGGTGTTGGCATTTTCTACCATGTCTCAGATAGGATACATGATGCTGGCTTTGGGCGTATCCGGTTATGGAGGCGAGGAAGGGCTTGGTTACACCGCTTCTTTATTTCATTTATTTACACACGCCTTTTTCAAAGCGTTACTGTTCCTTGGTGCTGGTGCTATTATTCATTCAGTGCACACCAATGACATCCGAGAGATGGGCGGATTACGTAAACACCAGCCTATCACACATCTATTATTTTTAATAGCTTGTCTGGCAATTGCTGGTATACCTCCCTTCGCTGGATTCTTTAGCAAGGATGAAATCTTAGCAGCAGCATTTGCTACACACCCCGTCTATTTTGGAATTGCCGCGCTGGTAGCCGGACTCACTGCGTTTTATATGTTCCGTCTCTACTTTATCGTTTTCTGGGGAAAGGAAAGAAAATACGAACATGCTCCCCATGAAGCACCTATAATCATGTTATTGCCGATGATAGTGTTAGCGATAGGTTCCGTACTGGCAGGGTTTATTCCGTTTGGTCACTTCATCTCTTCAGATGGCCAACCATTTACTTTGCACGTCAATTGGGTGGTGGCCATCACTTCGGTTGCTATTGCCTTGGCAGGAATTGCAGTTGCCTGGAAGTTTTATAAATCAGAATCCGATGCATCAGCTAAGGTTGTTAAAACATTTGGCAGTGTGTACACAAGTGCATTGAACAAGTTTTACATCGATGAAATTTATATTCTTATTACAAAGGGAGTCATATTTAGAATGGTTTCGAAGCCGCTGGCATGGTTTGATAGAAATGTCATTGATGCCTTTATGAATTTACTAGCAGCCACCACCAATTGGATCTCATCACAGATCAAAGAATTTCAATCTGGTCAGGTACAGAAGTACGCATTCATTTTTATTTCAGGAGTACTCATTATTGTCTTAAGCTTTATTTACGCCAATCAATGAATATTCTAATTTCCCATATTGCTGTTCCTGTAATTACAACGCTGGCCTTAATGTTTGCCAGCACGCAAAAGCAAGTACGCACTATTGCAGCGGGTGGCATGACCATTCAATTGATTCAGTCATTGGTGTTACTTTATTTATTCTTACAAGAAAGGGCTGGGGGTAATGATGCTGTCGTTCTCTTTACCAAGAGTTTTGCATGGTATCCCAGCCTTGGCATTTCATTCGACATTGGTGTTGATGGCATTGCGGTGGCCATGATTCTGCTTACTTCTATCGTGATCTTCACAGGAATTTTTGCCAGTTGGGAAGTGGATAAACTATACAAGGAGTTTTTCATCTCACTGATTGTATTGGCCACAGGAGTTTATGGCTTCTTTGTATCGCTCGATCTTTTCGTTTTGTTTTTATTTTTTGAATTGGCTGTTATTCCCATGTACTTACTCATTGGTATCTGGGGCAGTGGACCAAAAGAATATGCAGCGATGAAGCTCACCCTTATGCTCATGGGTGGATCTGCTTTATTGGTGGTAGGAATTCTAGGGGTGTACTTTACATCCGATATTGAGGGGGTTCGCACTTTCAATATACTCGTGTTGGGGCAGCATCACATTCCCATTGAAATGCAACGGATATTTTTTCCTATGCTCTTCATTGGG
>JBATLM010000013.1:0-4181 GCA_049289315.1 Cyclobacteriaceae bacterium | reverse complement strand
ACCCTACATCGGCAGCAAAGATGATTATGGATTACTCACCAGCACCCCTGAAGAGCTTTATGAAGTTTGTAAAAAAGCGCATACCAACGGATGGCAAATTGGAGTCCACTCCAATGGCGATGTAGGAATAGACATCACACTATCTGTATATGAGCGCCTGCAAAAAGAATTTCCCAAAAAGGATCCAAGGTTTAGATTGGAACATTGTACCCTTATCAATGACGATCTGGTAAAAAGGATAAAAGCATTGGGAGCTATCCCCTGCCCTTTCTCTACGTATGTGTACTGGCACGGTGAAAAAATGAAGTACTATGGAGAAGAGCGTTTAAAAAACATGTTTGCATTACGCAGTTTTATGGATGCAGGAATAATGGTTACACAAACTTCCGATTATCCGCCTGGGCCGTACGAACCATTAATGGCTCTGCAATCCTCCGTAACCCGAACTGATTATACTGGTAAATCCTGGGGTGTCAACCAGAAAGTATCTGTAGAAGAAGCCATCACCATTGGAACGTTGCATGGTGCATATGCTTCTTACGAAGAAAACAAGAAAGGGTCGATCACTACTGGTAAGTATGCAGATCTAGTAGTACTTAGTCAAGACCCAACCAAGATTGATCCCAGCAAGATCATGGAATTAAAAATTGAAAGAACCATGGCCGGAGGTCAGTGGGTATACGAATCCTAATTACTAACTTGTATTAACCAAACTTGTTCCAAAACACACATGTCAGTCGAACTAAAATTCCCGGAAGTAAAAAACTATATCAGTGGGCACTTCGTAGATTCACCCTGCAAAAAAATAGATGTAGTAAGTCCACTTGACGGAACGTTACTCTCTAAGGTTCCTATCTCCGGTGCAGATACCCTGGATCAAGCCGTATCGGCTGCTGTCAAAGCGTTTCCTGCATGGTCAGCCACCCCCATTAAGGAAAGGGTTCAAATTCTTTTTAACTATAGAAATCTACTTCAAAAATACAGGGCCGAACTTACCGAGCTAATCTCTCTTGAAAATGGAAAAATAAAAAGTGAAGCTGAAGCTGAAGTAGACAAAGCAATAGAGTTATGCGAGTTTGCTGTTTCACTACCACAGTTGATCCCCGGTGAAATCCTGGAGGTAAGTAAAGGAGTGGATTGTAAAACAGAAAGAATTCCATTGGGTGTGGTAGCCAGCATCACACCTTTCAATTTTCCATGCATGGTACCCAACTGGACCATTCCTAATGTACTTACTTTGGGCAATTGCATGATCCTAAAGCCTTCTGAAAGCGTACCCCTTACCGCCAACAGGATAGCGCAAATGCTTACAGAGGCTGGACTTCCGGATGGCGTTTTTAATGTGGTGCATGGAGCCAAAGAAATAGTAGAGGGCATTTGCGATCATCCTGATATCAAAGCAGTCTCTTTTGTGGGTTCAACCAAAGTGGCCAAGATTGTGTACAAACGTGCTACCTCGAATCTTAAGAGATGCCTTGCTTTAGGTGGGGCTAAAAATCACTTAATCGTTTTACCCGATGCCCAATTGGAAATGACTGCCTCTAATATCACTGCTTCAATGAGTGGTTGTGCAGGTCAGCGCTGTATGGCTGCCTCTGCCATGGTGGGTGTTGGTGAAATAGACCACATCATTGCCAAGGTATGTGAAGAAGCCAAAAAGATAATACCAGGTCAAAATTTAGGGTCAGTCATTTCTAAAGCAGCAAAAGAAAGAATTGAAAAATATATTACCGAGGCTGAGCAGGCCGGAGCCAAAGTTTTAGTTGATGGGCGCAATGTTACCGTGCCTGGTTCAGAAGGAGGATTCTATGTAGGCCCTACTGTAATCGACTTTGTAACACCAGATATGGCCATCGCCAAAGAGGAAGTGTTTGGCCCCGTCTTGGCAATCATGAGAACAAAAACATTAGACGAAGCCATCGCAATAGAAAACCAATCTCCTTATGGAAATGCTGCTGCCGTTTTTACACAAAGCGGAGGTATTGCAAAGTACGTGACTGAAAAAGCAAGTGCTGGAATGATTGGCGTAAACATTGGGGTACCTGTACCCCGCGAGCCCTTCTCATTTGGTGGGTGGAATGAATCCCGTTTTGGATCAGGAGACATCACCGGTAAGAGTTCTATTGAATTCTGGACACAAATGAAAAAGACTACCATCAAGTGGAATCCCGAAGCACGCACCAACTGGATGAGTTAATTCAGTTGACAACGAACAATTGACAATGATGCAAAAATTTGTCAATTGCTATTTGTCAACTGTCAATTATTAAGTAAATAAAATAAACTTTGCATTGTTAAATAACTTATTACCAATATGACTTCAACTGCCTTTCAAGATAATCTTAAGCATACCCTATTCGCGTGGTCAAAACAAGGTGGGCTTAATCCGCTAAACATTGTTAAAACAAAAGGAGTATATCTTCATGAGGCCAATGGAAATAAAATCATTGACTTCTCATCTCAGCTCATGAACGTCAACATTGGCCATGGAGATAAGAGGGTAAGCGATGCCATCATCGAGCAGATGAATGAAGTAACTTATATCGTGCCAGCTGCGGCAACAGAGATAAGAGGTAAATTAGGCAAAAAGATTGCTGAAATTTCACCAGAAGGACTTAACAAAACATTCTTCACACTAGGCGGAGCTGAAGCTATTGAAAACGGAATTAAGATTGCCAGGGTTTATACAGGGAAATCAAAAATCATTTCATTATATAGATCCTATCACGGATCTACGCATGGGGCGTTTTCTGCTGGTGGTGACCCGCGGAAACATCCTGTCGATGCTCACCAAGCTCCTAACTTCATTCATGTAGAAAACCCATACTCCTACCGTTGCCCATGGTATAGCAGTACGCCTGAAGAATGTGGTGAGCGCGCAGCTGCCCATATGGAACAGGTGATAAAATATGAAAACCCTGAAAGTATTGCTGCCATCCTGTTAGAAGGAGAGTCCGGATCATCGGGGTGCATTAAGTATCCTCCTGGGTATTGGAAAAAAGTAAAAGCCATTGCTGATCAATATGGCATCCTTACAATGGCAGATGAGGTAATGAGTGGTTTCGGTCGCACAGGAAAGTGGTTCGGTGTTGATAACCATGAAGTTGCTCCCGATATTATTTGTATGGCCAAAGGCTTAACCTCCGGATACCTTCCCTTAGGAGGAGTAATTGTAAGCGATAAAATTGCACATCACTTTGATGAAAAAGCGCTTCCACTTGGTCTGACTTATTCTGCGCACCCCCTTTCATGCGCTGCTGCGTTGGCGGTGATTAACATTTATGAAACTGATGGCCTGTTTGCGAACACCATGAAAATGGGAAAGTATATTGAAGATCAGATTGAAAAAATGAAAGACAAGCACCCAAGTATAGGTGACTTTAGAAATACAGGTTTGTTGGGATGTATAGAACTGGTAAAAAATCGCAAAACAAAAGAACCAGTTACACCATGGAATGCCAAGCCAGATCAAATGGAGGTCACCAATAAAATGGCTGCCAAAATCAGAGAGTTGGGCATGTTTACCTTTGTGCGTTGGAATTATATTTTCATTGCTCCTCCCCTTATCATCAACAAAGAACAAGTAGATGAAGGGCTAGACATTATTTCAAAAGCTATTGCTATTGCTGACGAGTATTGTAATTGAGTTATAAGTCCGCTCTAGTCTTCTGTCAAGATAAATTCTCTTTGATAATTGTAGGCTATTCACTTTGTTGTGTACTTCAAACGCTATTAAACATGTTCAAAATTCAACCTTCCAAGTTTTATTTTCTCCTTCTAATTACCGTCATAGTATCCTGCAACAAGGAGACCCCGGTAGATCTTATTATAACTAATGCTAAAATCTATACTGTAGATGAGGCCAATCCAATGGCTGAAGCTATCGCTGTTCAGGATGGCAAGATTGTGGCTTTGGGCACCAGTGCAGAAATAGAAAAATTAAAGGGTGATCAAACAGAAGTAATTGATGCCGAAGGAAAGCTTGTTTTACCTGGTTTTGTTGACTCCCATACTCATGCTTTTTGGGGAGGTCAAAGGCTCACTGAAGTTAACCTTAATGGCTCAAAAACAATTGAAGAACTTCAGAACAAATTGAGCAACTGGATCAATGAAAAGCAGATACCCGCAGGCACTCCCATTTGGGGTGTTGGCCCTTTTCCAAGTGCCGAATTGTTCGGAGG
>JBATLM010000012.1:0-9911 GCA_049289315.1 Cyclobacteriaceae bacterium | reverse complement strand
CAGGCCTCCAGGACTTTAAAACTGATGATAAAAGGATTAAAGATTCTCTTGATCTGGCCAAAAAGGCAGGACTTAAGTATCACTTCAAATCAATTGGCAACGCATCCACTTTTCATCCTAACTCCATAAAGTTGAAGCTGAAGAAGGGAGACAGATCCATTGATGTTCTTGGTGAGAGCAAAGGAGGGGGTATCGTAAACATCGCGGAGGTAAATGGGTTTAAGGCAGATTTCACCACCTCTAACCACACCATTATCATTTATGCTGACGATGTAAAAGGAAGTATCGCCTTCATAGCCAGCGTGATAGCCAATGATCAATGCAATATTGCTACCATGTCGGTTTCCCGCAAAGGAAAGAATGATTTAGCCTGCCTGGTAATAGAAATGGATTCTGGAATAAAGGATGTAACATTTACTTACTTAAATAGTCTTAACTGGGTAAAGGAAGTGGTTTACATCCCTGAAATAGCTTAGAAGTATGTTTAGATTTTTATTGATTTTAATTGTAGCCTTTACAACCACTTATAGTGCGGTCGCGCAGGATGAAAATGAAGGGAAAGAATGGACTTTAAAGGAGTGCGTAAAAGTAGCTTTAGATAATAATCTTAATGTAAGGCGAGGGTTATACAATGTTGAAGGTTTCAAGGTGGGATTATTTCAGTCCAAGATGTCCTTTCTTCCTACGGTCAATGCAGGATCCTCTTACGGTCAGAATTATGGACGGGCAGTCAATCCGGTGAGTAATACATTCGTTGATAGAAACTCATCCAATATTAATATGCAGGCCAATTCGTCCCTGACATTGTTTAATGGATTGAGGCTACAAAATACTTTTCTCCAAAGCCAAAGGGACTATCAAGCCTCGGAACAAGATCTTGAAAAGGCAAAAAATGATGTGACGATCAATGTAGTGACCTTGTATGTAAATGTTATTTTTAATCAGGAGCTGTACGAAAACGCCAATTATCAATTGAATTCTAGTCAACAGCAATTAGAAAGAATCAAAAAACAAGTGGCAGCAGGAGGTTTGCCAAAAGGAGACGAACTCAACCAGGAAGCGCAAGTGGCTACCAATGAGGTAAACTTAATTAATCAGGAAAATGCCCTTAATTTCTCCTTGCTACAGCTTAAACAAGCTATGCAATTGCCAGGCTCTACACCTATGACGGTACAAGTTCCTGATTTAGAATTAGAGGATTTGATTTTGGATGAAAGCCCCGATGTAGCCTACGAGATGGCATTACTCAATATGCCAGAAATAAAAAGTGCCCTGCTTAAAGTGGAAAGTGCTGAATTGGCGTTGAAAGCAAATAAGGGAGGTCTCTATCCACGGTTGAGCCTCAATGGGTCAGCCGCTACAAACTACTCTAGCGCATCGGATGATTTAATCCCTGGTGGTTATAGTGAAAGGGATCAGTTTCAGGATAACTTATTTAAGCAAGTCAATCTATCATTGTCTATTCCACTTTTTAATGGATGGCAAAATAGGGCCGGGGTGCAAAGGGCAGCTATCAATAAAGAAATGGCTGACATCACTGTTCAGGAAACGAAGAATGGATTGAGGCAAACGATTGAAACTGCTTACAACGATGCACTTGCTGCTTCAAGAAGTTACTCATCATCCTTACGACAGGTAAATGCCAGAGAAGAAGCGTATCGCATGTCAAAGCAAAGGTTTGAGTTAGGCGCTATTAACTATTTCGAATACCAAATTTCGGAAAACGATCTTTTTCAGGCAAAATCAGATTTGGCTCGCGCCAAGTACAACTTCATCTTTAAAAAGAAAATTCTTGATTTCTACCAGGGAAAACCTGTTGATTATTAACTCTATTTCATAATTCGAACGAATGGCAAAGCAAAAGCGAAAATCAAATAAGCTTATATACATCCTTATTGGGGCTGTAGTGGTAATAATCGTTTTCATAGCGGTAGGAAAGTCTCAGGGTTGGATTGGAAAGGGAAAGGAGATAGAGGTGGACTTGGCCAAAGCGATGGAAACTTCCATCACTGAAAAAGTGAGTGCTTCTGGAACAGTTCAACCAGTAACGGAAGTGAAGTTGGCTCCTGAAGTTTCTGGAGAAATCATTGAGCTCAATGTTGAAGATGGCGATTCAGTACAACTGGGGAAAGTGTTGGTGAAAATCAGACCAGATGTATGGTTGAGTCAATTGGAACGTTCAGAGGCCACCTTGAATCAACAGAAAGCTAATGTAGAATCTTCGAAGGCTTCGTTGTCTAGGGCAGAAGCTACATTCATGCGTTCTGAGCAGGAGTTTAACAGACAGAAAAAACTTTGGGACGAAAAAGTAATTTCTGAAGCAGAGTGGCAATTGGCACAGCAGAATTTTAAGATTTCAAAAAATGATTTGGAATCAGCGAAGCAGTCGCTTGAGGCGGCCAAATACATTGTGCGAAGCACCGAGGCAAGTGTAAGGGAATCTCGTGAGAATGTAAGAAGAACCACCGTAGTGTCTCCAATGAAAGGAGTGATTTCAAAACTCAATGTAAAACAGGGTGAGCGAGTAGTGGGTACAGCGCAAATGGCGGGTACAGAGATGCTGAGAATTGCAGACTTAAATGTGATGGAGGTAAGAGTGAACGTGAACGAAAACGATATTGTACGGGTGCATTTGAATGATACCGTACAAATTGAAGTGGATGCTTACAGCAACACGGATAAGGAGTTCAAAGGTATTGTCACCAACATTGCCAATACCGCCAAGGATAAACAGTCAGTAGACGCAATTACAGAATTTGAAGTACGAATACTTATCCTTCAATCCTCCTATGCGGATTTAGTTAAGGAAGGCAATAGATACCCTTTTCGTCCTGGAATGACAGCCAGTGTTGAGATTCTTACCAATACAAAAGACAATGTATTGTCTGTGCCGCTGGCTGCTGTGACTACCCGAAATCCTGATGAAGATAAAAAAGACAATCAGGATGACGATGAAGACCGCAATGATAGAAACAATCGACAGGTCGTTGACGAAAGTAAAAAACAGCAAAAGAAAGAAGATAAGATTGTCGTTTTTGTTAATGAAAATGGAAAGGCAAAAATGATTGAAGTGAAAACAGGTATTAGCGACTACGATAATATTGAAATTATTTCCGGGTTAACATCTTCTTCTGAAGTAGTAACAGGACCATTTCTTGTTGTGTCTAAACGTTTGAAAGATGGAGATGAAATTGTGCTTATGAAAAAGGAAGACGATGAAAAAGATAATTAACTAATTCTGCCTAATAAAAAGCCGCCTCAAAAATCACTGAATGCCCGTGTGTGTTCAAGTTTTTGAGACGGCTTTTTTTATTTAGTGACATCTTTGACCTTATCCAATAGCGCCTTTTTACAGCTATTGCTCTTCAAAAATCCCTTTTCTCACCCTATATTTATATTCCAAAAAATGGGAAAATGAGGATAGGATTTGATGCTAAACGCCTGTTTAACAACTTCACAGGGCTAGGAAACTACAGTCGCTTTGTGATGAAGGCATTGCTGGAACATTATCCTGACCATTTTTACACCTTATACAGCCCAAAAGTAAAAGATCACCAAGAAACACACGAGTTTCGAACGAATCCAAAACTGCTGGTGAGAACACCTCCGAAATGGGTAAAAGGCTCTGGATTTGGTAGTTTTTGGCGCTCTGTTAACCTAGGCAATATCGCTTTTAGAGATGGTATGGATGTCTTCCACGGATTGAGTAATGAGTTACCAGTTTCAAAACCAAAAGGATTGAAAACCGTGGTTACAGTTCATGACTTAATTTTTATTCGGTATCCTAAGCTTTATAAAAAAATAGATGTAAAAATCTATAAAAGTAAAATCACTAGTGCATGTAAATCGGCTGATAAGATCATCGCCATTAGCCATCAAACGGCTGATGATTTACAACACTATCTACAAGTTCCCAAAGAAAGAATAACGGTTATCTATCAAGGGTGCAATTCTATTTTTAAAACGAAAGCAACTGAAGAAGAAATTGAAAAGGTAAAAGTAAAGTACAACCTGCCGGATCAATTTGTTTTAACTGTCGGTACTTTGGAGCCTCGTAAGAATGCACTTCTTCTTCTCAAAGCTGCTGCTCAAACAAAGGGGAGAATCTCTGTTGTATTGATTGGTAAATCTACTTCTTACCAAAAGCAGTTAGACAAACTGATAGAGGAAGAGGACATGAGTGATAGGGTACATTTTATTCATCACGCTGATTTTATTGACTTGCCTAAAATCTATCAAGCAGCCAAAGTTTTTGTTTACCCTTCTCGGTTTGAAGGTTTTGGGATTCCTATCGTTGAAGCCATTGCTTCTGGAATTCCAGTGATTGCCGCCAGTGGCTCCTGCCTGGAGGAGGCGGGAGGGCCATCATCTATTTATGTCGATCCAGATAAGGATAAAGAGTTAGCATCAACAATAGATCGATTATTAAATGATACCACTGCCTGCAAAAAGATGGTAGAAGCCTCTAAGCAGTATATCAAACAATTTGAACCTAAGCAGATTGCTGATCGATTGATGGAGGTGTACAAAGAAGTGCTTGCTTAGAATTGTTGGAGGTGGTTGTACACCTTATGCATCGGTAAGCCCATTACTGTGAAGTAGGATCCTTCAATTTTGTTGATCGCGACCATCCCAATCCAATCCTGAGCACCATAGGCACCCGCCTTGTCAAAAGGTTTGTAGTGATCTACATAATAAGTAATTTCATCATCGCTCAACTCCTTGAAGGTTACTTTTGTTCTGTCATCAAAACAATCCTTTTTAGATTTACTGAGTAAACAAACAGCGGTAATTACCGTATGTGTTTTTCCTGAAAGTTGAGAAAGCATGTCAATAGCATCTGCGCGATCTTGTGGCTTGTTCATGATTTTACCATCAAGAATTACCACAGTGTCCGAAGTTAAAATCACCTCATCTCCTTTGAGTTTGTGTTCAATGGACTTGGCTTTCTTTTCAGCAAGAAATGCGGGCACTTCGTCTACGGGCATGGAGGCCGAGAATGATTCGTCCCCTTCGGGCTTCTCAATAGTAAAAACAAACCCTGCCTCTTTCATCAGGAATTGCCTTCGCGGACTGCTAGAAGCCAGAATAAGCGGGTATTTGAAATTCATCTTCTTGAATAGAGCTAAAAAGGAACCCACAAATTACTTTGGGGTAGAAATAAGTTGACTTTTGTGGCATCGTATATCCACTAGCACAAACTGCCTTTACTTCTTCAATCGAAATCTCCTGCGTAATAATTGCCATCTGTGCTTCGGACTTAATCACTTTGGCTAGGCAGTCGGAAAAACTTCTGTCAAAGACTACTTTATCTGAGGTTGTTTGGTCTTTGCCTGCAATGCCAAGAATTTTTTCGATGATGAAGTAATGAAGCACAGTCAGATCAAGGTTTTTTACAACTTCTGGGAATGCCCATTTCATTTTTGAAAACGATTCAGGCTTCAATCTTACTTTTACAGCATTGTCTTTAAACAACAATCCAAAAGCCCATTTTTTACCCATTATAATTTCGTTGATGGTATCAGCGTCTTCAACGGGCTTTATGATAAAGTCCTCAGCAAACTTTTCTAATAGTTCCTGCTCGTTGAATCCAGAAATTCCATTGATCACTCTGTGGGTAGGAAGAATTCTCAGGTCATCAGCTTCAGTATTGGTAAAGTACATGAGGTGAAAGTTGTAACCTTCGTTCCCTGAGTGATTTGGATTGGCAGCTGTTTGTTGCTTTCGGTAAGACAGCGATCCTTCATAGCGGTGATGTCCATCAGCCAGAATTATTTTTTTTGTGGCCATCAAATCCATGAATTGCCTGATGACTTTCGCATCATGAATGACTGCCAACACATCCCGCACTCCCTGGTAGTCTTCTGTTTCGTAAATGGGGTGAGTGATGGCTTCATCCATATACGTTTCCAATGTATGGGTTTCATCAGTATACAGCCCATGGGTAGGGCTGGCATGCATTTGGAGTTTATCCAGCAACTCAACACGATCATTCACTGCCTTCGGCATGGTATTCTCATGCCGCATGATTTCATTTTCACTCCAATCGTAAGCGCGCACGTGAGCTATAAAGCCTTTTCGGCAAAACTCCTTGGCGGAGCCTGCCAGTTTAAAGTATTGATAGTAGACATAAATTCCCGGTAGCTTATCCTGCACGATCACACTCTCTTGTTTCCAGGCCGCCAGTCTTTGAGCGGCTTCCTCCGCGGGGTTATCTCCTAAGGGTACTGAAATGTGAATACTATTGTTAGGGTTTTGATAAAGCACCTTGCGCTGTTTTTCAGAAACAACATCAAATAGGGGAGATGTGAGCGTGTCTATAGATTTGGCCAGCGTAGGGTTATAGCGCCAGGCCTGGATTGGTTTAATATCGGCCATTGACTAGAGTCTGTTTTTCTTCCACTTGTTTTGTCCCATTGTGGGCGCTGGGGCAGCAACATGCGTTTTGGCCTGCTCCAGCAAGGTAGCTACCAGCACGCTTGCCAATTGTCGTTCTTCTTCTGTGCCTTCTGTCTGAAGTAATTCGGGCTTGAAATACTTTTCCACAAACTTAGTATCGAAGTTGCCAGAACGGAAAGCTTCATGCTCCATCACAAACTGGCAGAAACCAAGCGTGGTCTCTATCCCTGTAATTTCATAATCCTTGATGGCACGAATCGTTTTGTTGATTGCATCTTCTCTCGATTCTGCGTGACAAATCATTTTCGCTATCATGGGATCGTAATAGAATGGAATGTCCATTCCCTGTTCAAAACCATCGTCTACACGGATGCCATGACCTTGTGGCCGGATATAAGTTTGAAGGGTTCCTATATCAGGTAAGAAATTATTAGTTGGGTCTTCAGCATATACACGTACCTCTATTGCATGACCGTTGATATGTAAGTCTTCTTGTTTGAAAGGGATGTCTTCACCTTGCGCCACCTTAATTTGAAGTTTGACCAAATCGAGGCCAGTGATTTCTTCCGTAACGGGATGCTCTACCTGCAAACGTGTGTTCATTTCCAGGAAGTAGAAATTCATTTTCTCATCCATGATAAACTCAACAGTACCTGCTCCGTAATAGCCGCACGATTTCGCAACATTGATAGCGGCTTCACCCATTGATGCTCTTAGTTCAGGGGTGAGAATAGCAGATGGAGCTTCTTCAATCACTTTCTGATGCCTTCTCTGTATTGAGCACTCTCTTTCAAAAAGGTGCACGGTATTCCCAGCATGGTCTCCGAAAATTTGAAACTCGATGTGACGAGGAGAGCTCACAAATTTTTCAATAAACACTGAACCATCTCCAAAAGAAGATTTGGCTTCACTAATGGCGCGGTCCATTTGCTCTTCAAAAGAGGCTTCGTCTTCGACCACACGCATTCCTTTACCACCACCACCAGCGCTAGCTTTAATAAGTATTGGGTATCCTATTTCATTGGCTACCTTTTTTGCTTTTGCGATATCGTCTATAGGTTCACTCGTTCCCGGAACAAGAGGTACGTTGAATTTGGCCACAGCTTCTTTAGCTGCCAGCTTGCTACCCATTATTTCTATTGCTTCAGGAGAAGGGCCAATGAATATTAGGCCGGCCTCTTTGATCTTGATGGCAAACTCTTTGTTCTCAGAAAGAAATCCGTAGCCTGGGTGAATAGCATCTGCATTCGTTTGTTTTGCAGCAGCTATAATTTTATCTATTCTAAGGTAAGATTCTGAAGAAGCAGGTGGGCCAATACAGACGGCCTCGTCCGCAAATCGGGTGTGCAGTGCATTGCGATCAGCTTCACTGTAGACGGCCACGGTTGCAACACCCATTTCTCTTGCACTCCTCATTACACGCAGGGCAATTTCTCCCCTGTTTGCTACTAATAATTTCTGTATTTTATGCATCGGTTTCACGGTCAAATTGCAATGCTAAGGATTAATTCCGAAAAGCCCATTCCATGGAGACTTGCAATTAAAAGTGAGAAATTTTAGGCCACGAAAAGGTAATTGATTAATTATATATCAAAATATTACAGAAACGGCTGCCTCTGTGACCTCTTGACTTTTTTTCATATTTTTGCGGCACTTTTTAACCCTATTTGCAATGGTTGATTTATTCGAAAAGCTTAAGATGGAGGCTGGAGCACTGGCCAAATATTCTCACCTCCCTGATGATTACTTCTTTTTCCCGAAACTGGAGGGCGAAATAGCTCCTAGAATGAAGTTCAATGGTAAAACAGTGCTCAACTGGAGTTTAAATAACTATTTGGGTCTGGCCAATCATCCTGAAGTAAGGAAAGTAGATGGTGAGGCTGCCGTGCAATATGGAATGGGCTCTCCTATGGGCGCCAGAATGATGTCTGGTAACTCAGTGAATCACATTGAATTGGAGCGTCAATTGGCTGAATTTGAGCAGAAAGAAGATGCTATGTTGCTTAATTATGGATATCAGGGTGTGGTGTCCATTATTGACGCCATGGTGGACAGAAAGGACGTAATCGTATACGATGCAGAATCTCACGCCTGTATCATAGATGGAGTAAGATTACATATGGGAAAACGATTTGTGTTTCCTCATAACAACATGGAGAACCTCGAAAAACAACTCGTAAGAGCTACTAAAATCGCCAATGAGACGGGTGGAGGAATTCTAGTAATAACTGAAGGTGTTTTTGGAATGTCCGGTGATATGGGCAACCTGAAGGGTATTTGCGATCTTAAAAAGAAATTTAATTTCAGGCTTTTTGTTGATGATGCTCACGGATTTGGTACCATGGGTAAGACTGGAGCTGGTGCAGGTGAGGAGCAAGGAGTTCAAGACCAAATTGATTTGTACTTCTCAACATTCGCTAAATCAATGGCCAGTATTGGAGCCTTTGTAGCAGGAGATAAAAGGATAATAAAGTACCTGCGCTATAGCGTAAGATCTCAAATTTTTGCGAAAAGCTTACCCATGCCATTGGTGCTTGGGGGCATTAAAAGGCTCGAACTTTTGCGTACTCAGCCGCAAATGAAGGCCAATTTGTGGAAAATAGTGGACGCCATGCAGAGTGGATTGAAGGAAAGAGGATTTTATTTAGGAAGCACCCAATCACCGGTCACTCCAGTGCTCTTTAAGGGTGGGGTAGGCGAGGCCGCCAACATGGCCATGGACCTCAGGGAGAATTACAGTATTTTCTGCTCTGTAGTGATCTATCCCGTTGTGCCTAAGGATGTTATCATGTTCAGAATCATACCTACAGCGGCCCATACACTGGCTGATGTGGAGGAGACTTTGACCGCATTTTCGGCCCTTAAACACAAGCTTGACGAAGGGTTTTACAAGACAGAAGCCCTCGTTTCCGTGACCAAAGGAGTCGTTTAAAAGGGGTTTTAAATCTAAAATATAGGTTTATTGCTTGTTTTTAGCCGTTTTTCTTTAAATTGGCCTAAGGAATTCAACTATTAAATTAAAATCCTATACCAATGAAAAAATTTGAAGAGCTTAAAGAACTGATTGCTTCTATCGAAGGAGACGCTGACAAATTCTATAATAAGGCTAACAGCGCTGCTGGAACTAGAGTAAGAAAAGGGATGCAGGATCTCAAGAATCTGGCTCAAGCTATCAGGGCTGAAGTTCAGGAATTCAAGAATAAGCCTCAGTAATCACATTGTTGTGTAACTGATCTGAAAGGATAGTTCTCATTGTAGAACTATCCTTTCTTTGTTATAAAGGGTTTCGTCAAACCAATGATTCTCTTTTGTAGTGACCTGGACGCTGTGGTCAACGGTAGTCTTGTATATTCTTCACACACTCCCAATTCTCTCAAAACCAGTTTTACACCTACTGGATTGCCTTCTTCGTACATGGGGCCATTGATATCAAGTAATTTGAATTGCTCTAGCGCACTCTTTTTGAAATTGCCTTTTACACTAAAGTCTTTTATAGATTTAAAAACTTGTGG
>JBATLM010000011.1:0-10407 GCA_049289315.1 Cyclobacteriaceae bacterium | reverse complement strand
GTAGGGGGTACCTCAGATAAAAATGCAGGTTCATGTTGGAATACCGGTGGCGTACCATTGTATAATCGCTGGTTTAAATTTGTTGCCATTAGCACAGTTGCTACTATTACAGTTGATATTGGTGGTGCCAAAGGTACCCAAGGCCGTACGCAACTGGCCATGTGGCAATCCAATGGTACTACTCAAGTAGCTTGTCAACGTTATGTTGCCAATGGTGATGATGTTACTATTGTGGCGCCTGGATTGACACCAGGGAATACTTACTACATTTCTGTAGATACACAAAGTGGAGGTTACCTTGGAAGTTTTAGCTTATGCGTTAACAACGTAAACAATACTTACTATTCCTTTGCTGATGGCAATTGGAACACACCAGGCTCCTGGTCGGCAACTGGCCATGGAGGGCCTGCAGAAACCGTATTCTTCCCGGTTGCAGGGGATGTGGCCTATATACAAGGGCATGCGATAACGGTGGGAGCAGCAGCCAATGCAGCCGAAGTAAATCTAACGGTAGCTAATGCAGCCACTCAGCTAGTTGTGAATTCTTCCTCACTTAATGTGGCAGGAAAAGTGACGCTTACCAATGCAGGCAATAATTTTTCCGGTGGTATAACGGTAACAAGCAATGGTAATATGACCATCAATGATAATTTACAGCTTAGCCGATCGGGAGGTAATAGTGCTTTTGGTGTTACAGTCAATACTGGTTCATTATTAACGATTAATAGGGATTTGAACTGGTCAAGTACAGGAGGAACAACTGTTGATAATACCGTTATTGTAAACGGAACAGGTGCACTGGTTGTTAACCGTGATATTAACTTTACATCAACGGGCGGTCGTTTGATGCAGTTGCAAGGAAATAGTGTTGCTTCTATTACCGTAGCAAGAGATGTAGTTTTCAATGCAACCGCTGCAGGACAAGAACAAATTCAACTGAACAATTCAGCTCGGTTTAGAATAGGAAGAAATTTTGTACGTGGCGGAACCCCTTACGGAACATTAATCAGCAACGGCACATCTACGGTGGAATTCTTTACCAACACCTACTTACAAACACTGGCACCCAGTGGAGGAGCCGGTGGAGATGCATTTACCTACAACAACCTTACTATTAATAACACCAGGATCACTACTCCACAAGTTACGTTAGGTGGAGCTGTTACAGTCAATGGTAACCTTATGCTTACTTCTGGGGTGGTGAGTACAACTGTAACCAATATTCTTAACCTAAAAAATGCAACAACAACATCAATAGGTAGTACCTCTAGCTATGTCGATGGGCCTATGACTTATGAGGTTGCAACCAGCACACCCAATACCATTAGAAATTTACCATTGGGTAATAACGGCAGTTACAGACCCGCGATATTAAGGGTTACTCATACGGATGCCACTCCGGTCGTTTATACTGCACAGCATTATATGCAATCTGCAGGGGCATTGGGTTATACCCTGCCAGGTACGCTTGAAAAAGTTTCCGGGGTACGTTATTGGACTATCAACCGTTCCGCAGTGGCAAACCTTACAGGGGCACAAGTAACCTTATATTATGGAATAGGAACAAGTGATGGGGTTACTGATCCTGCAAACCTCAGGGTAGCGAAAACCAACGGTGCGGGAACCACATGGTTTGATGTAGGGGGTACAGGGTCTGCAGCAGGTACAGGTACAATCACCTCCAGTTTATTTACCACCTTCAGTACTCTCACATTGGCCAATGCCACAGGAGGTACTAATCCATTGCCTATCGAACTCAAGAGTTTTGATGTGTTTTATGATGGGAGTGAAGTGCAGTTAGAATGGACGACAGCTTCTGAACTTAATAATGATTTCTTTACCATTCAGCGATCAGTCGATGGACAGGAATTTGAGTCTTTATATACTGTTGCTGGTAATGGTACTACCACGGAAGTACACAATTACTTTGCGACTGATGTTCAGCCACTCGATGGTATTTCTTACTACCGACTAAAACAAACTGATTATGATGGAACCAGTACTTTCTCTGGTATCAGAAAAGTTGAAGTGGAGTATACTGGACAGGTTACTTTTGATGTGTATCCCAACCCGACTGATGGTGTAAATACCTTTGTGAAACTCCTTGGGGCATCCGAGGAAATTCGCATCACGGTCAATGATTTAGTTGGAAGAAATATTCTTTCAATTATCGCACCGGTTGCACAAGGAAATGAAAGAATAATTCCACTGGATATTGAAAGCCTTCCTCAGGGTATTTATATCATTACTATTTCTGCCGGAACCAGATCTATCAGTAAGCGACTTATGGTTAAATAGGCAGTGTTTGCGTTAATTGTTACGAATCGTTTCTAAGTGAATTAGTTGATAGTTGACAATATTCAGTTGACAAAGAGCAACCCCGTGATATTGTCAACTGCCGTGTTTGTCAATTGTCAACTAATTGGCCCTAGTTACCAGGCTTCAACGTATTATTATCTCTATTGACATCAGCCATTCGCTGACTGGGATCTATTTCCATACTTTCAATTTGAGAAGCAGGCTTATCTATGGCAAATGAATAGGTGGGGTTTACCCAATTCCACATGTCTAGCGGAGTCCACTTTATAGATTTGTCTTCCTGCCCTTTGCCTCCCAGCATTTCACTCATCGGGATGTAGAACATTTCTTTGCTGCCGTCTTTGTAAGTTACCAGTAAGTCGATGGGCATAGGGAAGGTGCCTGCTCTTTTTAAGGTCACTTCTGTTTTACCCTGATCGTCTATAACACTTTCTATACCATAGTCGATGTGTTTGGTTGTGAGTATCCAGTAGCGATAGTACCAATGCAGTTGCAGTCCGGATTCTTTTTCCATTACTCTTACAAAATCATTGGGTTCCGGATGTTTGAATTTCCACGTGTTGAAATACCTGCGCATACCGGGATAGAAAACATCTTCACCTACAATGTATTTGAGTTGCTGTAAGAAGATGGCACCCATACTGTAGGCCGCGGTGCCATAGGCCGTGTTAGTATTGTAATGATCAGAATGCGTACCCAACGGTTCTTGTAACCCACTTTCTATCAATTTGAAATATCCACCGTAACTGCCTTTATGAGGATCCCCTTTTCTGTCGAATAGGTATGTCATGGATTCGCTACTCGCAAAACTGGTGTAGCCTTCATCCATCCATGGGTAGAGCGGTTCGTTGTTTCCCAATATACCTTGAAACCATGCGTGAGCCGCCTCGTGAGCTGTAACACCTACTAGACTAGGAAAGCTTCTTTCGCCTGTTACTAATGTACACATGGGGTACTCCATGCCGCCATCTCCGCCTTGCAATACAGAATATACTGGATACGGATACTCTCCGAAAGTCTCATTCATAAACTGAAAATGCTTTACGGCATATTCTTTCAGATTGGTCCAGTTCTCTGTGGTTTTTTCTCCCGGCTGATAGAAGAAGTGCAACTCAGGTCCTCCAGGTACCTGTGCTTTGGTGTGTACATAATCAGGGTCGGCTGTCCAGGCAAAGTCGTGGACCTCCTTTGCCACAAAGTGCCAGTTGAGGTTCTCCTTTGATTTTTTAACTTTTACTCCTTCGGCTTCATATCCATGACCGATGTCATTTGGGTTTTGCAGTACTCCACTGCCTCCGATGGTAAACTTAGGGTCTATATTAATAGTGACATCGTAGTCGCCCCATACGCCTTGAAACTCTCGCGCAACATATTGGTCAAGATGCCAGCCTTGAAAATCATATTCCGCCAACTTGGGATACCATTGTGTCATGGAGTAGGCAATACCTTCTGAATTGTCGCGGCCGGACCTGCGAACTTGTATGGGCACTTGCCCCTCAAACTTCATGGTAAACACGGACTTGCTGCGCGGCATGATTGGCTTGGCAAGATATGCAGTTAAAATAGTGCCATCAACCTGATACTTGATGTCTTGCCCATCTTGTTTTAGGTTTTGTACCTGCTGGTAGCCGATTTCGTTTTTTTGCAGTTTGAAAATCCTATCCCCCACCTTTGGATTTGGGTCGATGATATTGCGTGAGCGCACATCCATCATGCTGCCAGGTTGAAAGGCATTGAAATAGAGATGATAATAGACTTTAGTCAGGGTATCATTGGAATTGTTGTAGTATACAAGCTCCTGATCTCCCGTTACTTTGTGGGTTTTTACATCCAGAGCTACGTTCATTTTGTATTCTACCCGCTGCTGCCAGCGATAATCTTGAGCATAAAGCGTGCAAGAGAGTATAAATAAGGGGAGGAGGAGTAATCTTTTCATGTCTTTCAATTAATGAGGGTCTAAAATATCACTTTTTTAATTCTTAATGAATTGACTGTTCGATCTTTAGTCCTGAGTTATGAGTCTTTAGTCTTGAGTAGTAGCTCGATAACCTAAAATACTTGTGCGGTTGAGGGATGGTTCGAGTCTATGGACTTAAGACTAAGGACTCTGGACTGTTTCTCAGCTAACTCAAGTGCTGCCATGGAGATTAAGAAAGTTTGTATTTTTTTTTATCAAAAGTCCAATAAAAAACAATACAATAGCACCCCATCCAATACCGATAATGGTTATCATTCTGTCTGCACCCATTGTGAAAAGTAATGTATCCACCTTTCCGGTTTTCCAAAATACCCATTCACTGGCCAATTTTGTTGCCAGTAAGGGGCTTCCGGTTTCCAATACGATAATGCCATCACCTGTATTGGGGTTTAATCGCACAGCTGTATTAATAGGGGGTGTACTTTTTCCATCATGACCAATAATGAAATCGTCATTTTCTGTTGGTACAAGTAACATAGTGCCTAGTCCCCAAATATCCTCTCCCATCGTTTGTGCATGAGGGCTACGCATCATTTTTATCGTCTCTGGTTTTAATACATTTCTACCAATAGGTTCATTACTCTTACCAACCAGAAACACTTGAAAAAATGTTTCTAAATCAGAGAGTGAAGTGTACAATGATGTGGCTGCCAGAGATGTATACCGAAAGTGGGGCGCCTTGGTGCCATTGCTATTGTAAAATTCAGCCAATTCTAAAGATGAAGAGTCAGACCAGGTATAAGTGGAATGGTTCATGTGCAATGGTTGGAAAATATTTTGCTTCATATAGTCTGCAAATGTTTGCCCACTCACTTCTTCCACGATGAGTTGAAGTAGTGTATATCCACCTCCTGAGTATTTGAATTCACTCCCGGGCTCAATTCCTACGCGTACTGCACCGCTCACTCCTTCATCTGCATCCAAAGCTTTGGTTAATGACTGTTCGATGGGTTGTACAGGTGTTCCTTTTTCAAAACCTGAGTAACCCAACCCATCTGTGAGTCCTGCTGTATGACTCAATAATCTTCGCACAGTAACCCCTTCATTATTGAATTCACTTGGGGGTAATTTCCATCTGGTTAAGTACGTACTAACAGGAGCGTCCAGATCAAGTTGACCATTTTCTACTAACTTCATAATACCAAAAGCAGAAACCCACTTGCTCAAGGAAGCAACCTGAAAAACTGTATTGCTGTTAACGGGACTTCCTGCTGAATGGAATTTTTCGAACTCTATTTTTCCATTGTTCATAACGGCCATTGCAAAGTTGCCTGTGAATTGTTTATCGATTTCAACATCTGCCGCTTTCTGAAAAGCCTGAGATGTATGTTGATCTGTAATTGGGCGATGGTACCATCCGCCTACCGTGGCCTGGAAGGTGATCCATGTCCAAAAAAGCATAGCGCTAGCAGTCACTATGATATATAGTAATATCCTTTTCATGAGAATTAAATTTGTTGAATGCTTCTGTTACAGGGTACTGACTTGGGCAGGTGTGGTTTTGCTAAGGTATTCATACCCTCGCCATAGCACTAGTATCTCTATCAATACTGCCGGGATCATGATCACAAACGCGATGAAGAATAATACTACTGTGATCAATAGACATCCCATTACAATTTCCATTATTCCAGCAATTCGGGAGAGTTGGCCCATGCTATCCTGCAGGCGAAGGAGCGCCACACCAAACACAATGCTCAATGTGCCAAAAAGTATTGAGGCCGAAGCATAAGGAAGTATCAAAAGCTCTGTGTCATTTACAGATAATGTTGCCACATCTAAAATTCCAATACTGGCATTAGCTACGATCAGTATATACACGATGATTTTAAGTAAGGAATTTTCAAAAATTTTGCTGAGTACCACGAAGCCCCAAACAAAGAGTGCATAGCTGATCACCATTACTACAGTCAGGCTGATGAAGATGGCGTTGGTCTGGAAGCTCCAGTCGTGCCCATCCGTGAACCAGGAGATGTCCATAGCTCCCAGAATAATTTGACAGACCAGATAAACGGCTCCGGCCAGTGCGGCCAGCAATAATGTGTTGCGTTGGGTGTTCAATTCGTTTTGTGTTTCCATGTTTTGTTTTGTTAAAAATGACTCGTAATCTTCTCCAAGTGCTTCTAACAAAATTTTCACGGTAGACATGCGGGGCAACACTTCACCAGCCTCTATACGTTGAATGGTGCGCACACTGACGTGGCTTTTTTCCACCAGTTCTTCTTGTGTGAGGTTCCTTTCCTTGCGTAAAGCGATGAGTTGTATTCCCAGTTCTGGCTGCTGCATGACAAATTGTTTTATAAGCACAATGTTACGCGATAATACGGGGAGAAGGGAAGAGAGGAGGTCATTTTCGCCCGCCATTTTCCCGTCATTTGTGGGAAAGGACACGCCAATGGGGTTTTTGGTCAAATAGTCGATAGTATTTAGTCCTTAGTCTATAGTCCATAGTCTTGAGTCTTGATTCCTTAGTTTAGTTTTTACTCAAGACTCAATACTAAGGACTCAAGACTATTTAACTACTCCCGCAATGTTATCACCCTTACGTCAGGGAAACTTAAAGTAAACCAGCCCAAGCCTCCGGCTACGTTGGAAGGATAATTTACCGGCTCGCCTAAAAAGTCGGAGAAGTTAAACCTGGCGTCTTTGCGAACTTGTAAAAAGTCGTAGTAGCCTTTATCAATATTGGAGAGTTGCATGATAATGGTATCTCCAGGAAAGAAGTCACGCCTAAAAATGGCGTTGAAGGAATCACTAATCAATTCGCTGTCTTTTCCCGGTTCGTCTTCCTTCAGATGAATGAAGATATTTGGGTTCAGGAAGTCTTGTGGTTCAATGGGCACTTCATTGGTAAAATACTGAACATTGACCATGTAGTAACTTTTACCCGGATTATCCATTAACGAATAGCCTACAGTAGCTAAAGTATCAAAACCTGTGTCATTGATTGCCGCATCCAATGAACTGAAAGTAACGGCAGTTTTTACTTGTGTAGTGGCGCTTACTTTGCCCATCGTTGGGCTGTCGACATACAAGGTGTAAAAACCCTCATCGACAAACGGTATGCTTGCGCTACCGTACACCCCCGTATCAATCAAGGTGAGGGTATCACTCGATCCCATCCCTTCAATAATTACTGTGGCATCATTGATGGCAATTTGATCAATGAGCTCAGCAGGGTCGCTATCACCGTTGGCATCCAGTGCACCAAAGCTTCTGGTCAAGAGAATGGCTACTGACTGATCAGGTACCAGTTGCGAAGACACTACAATTTTGGAGTCAGTACTCGGAATATTGTTTACAGGCAACGGTTCCGGAAGGCAACCTGCCAGACACGATACTATCCCCAAAGCCGTAAACATCCTGATCATATCAAAACTTAAAAGAGTAACTGATAAACGGAAGCAAACCAATTAAGCCCGGTTGCTCATAATTCATTGCACCTGTGGTCTCGTCTGTTTCTATGGTAATCGCTACCGGGTTAGCTCTGTTGTATACATTATAAACCCCCGCAAACCACTCGTACCTGAACTTCGTATTGGGTTTGCTTTTCAATTTTATACCCAAGTCCAGTCGGTGCGAGTCGGCCAGCTTCACTGAATTGATAGAAGCAAACAGAGGCACCAGATCCACTCCGGTAGAAGTTGGTGACAACACCTGATACTGACCTACGATGGGTGTAAATCGTGAGCCGGAGATAAACTCCCACACCGCTGAGAAGGATAAGCGTGGTGTAATGGCATATTGACTTACAATGGCTCCATTGTGTCGTCTGTCATAACGCGATGGAAACCATGCCCCTCCATTGATGGCATCAAACTGCCGTATGGACCTCGACAAGGTGTAGCTTATCCATCCAGTAAATTTACCTGCATTCTTGCGCAGCAAAACTTCCAATCCGTAGGCTTTGCCACTTCCTTGAATCAAGCTGGATTGAAAGTCGCTGTTAAAAAATAGGTTTGTCCCTTCTTCCAGGCCAATCAAATCCGTCATGGGCTTGTAGTAGGCCTCCAGGCTTATGGTGAAATCCTTCTGAGGTAAATTGCGTTGCCAGCCAACAGAAAACTGATGCGCCTTTTGTGGGCGGATAGAATCCGTAACCGGATACCAAATATCTGTAGGGGAGGTGACAGCCGAGTTGGAGATGCGATGCATGTATTGTGCCATGCGCGAATAACTGAACTTGATCGCTTGATTATCGTCTAAGGCATACCGTGCCGACACCCTTGGCTCCGGGGTTGCATAGGTTTTGTTTTCGACAAAGGCCATTGATGTGCGCAGGCCTACATTGATCAGCCATCGGTCTGCAGGCGCCCACTCGTACTGCCCAAACAATGAGGCTTCATCGGAAACCCTGCCTATAGCCGTGGAGTTACCCAATACTTCTGCGAAAGCTCCACTTGTATTGACCACACTGGGGCTTATCAGATGGTGAATAAAATCTGCACCAAATTTTACCTGACTGTTATTATTACCCGTATAGGTAAACTCTGCTTTGCCACCCGTGTCTTCAATGTCAGAAAACGCAATTAATTCAATGTCGCGAAAAGCGTTAAGAATTTCATATTCATATTTAGTGCGCATGGCACTTAATGAACTGCTCCACTTGTTGGAGATTTTTCGTTTCCACTGAATAGATTGATTGTTGTTTCCAGCTTTGAAAGAGGTTAGAAATCCATCGCCATCGTTATTTCTGTCTCTGAAGATATTGAGGTCGTCATCACCCTGATAATAAGAGATGGCGATGTCGTCTCTGGCCGAAGGTTTCCACATCACTTTTGCATTCATGTCATAGAAAAAATAAGGCAGCTCTTCGTTCACCAATTGCATCACCTGATCGATATATGTTCTGCGGCCCGCTACCCACACGCCCAGCTTTTCTTTTACAATGGGTTGTTCCACAAACAGGCGCGAAGAAATCAAACCCACATTACCCGCCACGTGGGTCTTGTCCGCGATGGTGGATTGGGTGTTCACATTTAATATTGAGGACAACCGTCCGCCTCTGTTGGCAGGAAAACCCCCGTTGATGGATTCTACAGATTCCAGTACATCCGGGTTGAAAACAGATACAAACCCAAGCAGGTGACTGGTGTTGTAGATGGTAGCGTCATCCAGTAGTACCAGGTTCTGATCCGCTGCCCCGCCTCTCACAAATAAATCAGAACTCCCCTCAATACCCCGCACGGTACCTGGTAGTAGTTGCAATACTTTGATGAGATCGGCTTCGCCACCCAACACCGGAATGGCCGTCACTTCTTCCGGCAGCAGCACGTTGGTGCTCATGCGGGTGGACTCGTACAACTCCGTTCTTAAATCCACTGCTGAGGTGATCACCACTTCCTCCAATTGATTGATGGCTGGTTGCAGCGCGATTTGAAGTGTGGTGTCCCTTGTAATTGTAAAACTTGTTATTAACGTCTTGTATCCGGTATAAGAAAAGATAAAACGTTTGCTGCCCGGGCTAATGGTAGTAGAAAATCTGCCTTCTGTATCAGATACTGCCGTGATGGAATCGGGGAGCACGATAATATGAGCCAGCGGCAAAACACCTTTGCCTTCTTCTTGTACAGTGCCCTTCACTTTTATTGACTGAGCAGCCAAAAAGCCTGGTACAAACAACATGATCAACACAAACCTCATACTTCGCATTCCTTTATAAAAATACAACGAAATGAGTAGAAGGTTTAGGGTGTGGTGGGAATTAATAGTCCATAGTATTTAGTCTATAGTCTTGAGTTATTAGTTTTGAGTTGGGGAATAGTTGATTCTGGATTCTGGATTCTTGGTACTGGAGTGAGAGTAGTGGGCAGGTTCCATTACCACTAATTGCTATGCCGAGGTACGAGGCATCTTTGCAATAAGAGCAGGCTCTTTCCTATTCCTAAAGATTCACTTCATGGTGGATACTGGATTCTGGATTCTTGCTGCTGGACGCTGGTTCTTGATACGTTCGGACTAATGACTAAAGACTCAGGACTCAGGACTAAACTATAGATTACCCATAAAATGAAAAACCCCGCAACTTTCATTGCAGGGTTTTTACTTTGCTACGTGTTTCATCACATGTGGGGTCTGGTAAAACGAACCTTACTGGCTGTGCGGTACAC
>JBATLM010000010.1:0-13331 GCA_049289315.1 Cyclobacteriaceae bacterium | reverse complement strand
GAACTAACTACCCGCAGGTCAGGTGTGTAATGAGTAACGAAAAAAATGCAGAGCTAGCAGCTGCCTTCAATGCACCATTTACGATCGACTCCCCCTTTAGACCCCGGTCACTAAGACAAGCCGCAAGTAAAAAAGGAAAAAACATTATCGTGTACGAAGGTGGTGAATCCCTCAGATTCGATACCCATGCTATAGAAGCAGGACTTTCTGGAGCATTGAGATTAATGAAACACCTGAACATGATCGACTGGGCTCCAGAAGCAAGTGAAGATAACAGAGTGATTTGGAATTCCACATGGGTGAGAGCCCGCACCGCAGGATTATTTCAAGCTAATATTCGTGCTGGGAACAGAGTGGAAAAAAATCAATGGCTGGGTACCATGACCGATCCATTTGGCGAGTTCAAAGAACAAATCAAATCGCCAACTACCGGGTATGTTATAGGATTGAACAACGCACCTGTAATCAACGCAGGTGATGCCCTTCTTCACATTGGGTTAGATGACTCCTGCAAAGTCAGGTGAGATTTAAAAATCAGGACAGGGGATAATGAGCTTATCTTTTGGTGGCTTGCGTGGATCACGTGTTGACCAAGAGTAAACCAAACTAAACTCATGGGCGCCACCACTACCCGATCCCAATTTAGAAATGGTAAAGTCATAGCTATAACCAATATTCAGAATGTCCTTTGGCCCTTTTTGAGTGAAGCCAAGTAAGAGTACAATGGATTCATTGTTACTAAAACCATTTACTTTTTTAAACGGAACTCCCCTATACCACATTCCAACAATCAAAGGTTCCAACGTGAGGTAAGTGCCAATATCCATTTGATCAAACTCTCCCTGATGACGATACTGTAATGCCGGTGCAATACTGCGCTCTGACGGCCGAGCATAAATTCCTGATCCTACCACCCCTGGCCTAAAATGAAATTTAATGCCGGTATGCGCAGATATTTTCATCGGAAGCCTACTCTCCTCCCCTATTAAAGATTGATTAGGCTGAGTGATATGATGAGCCGCGATACCCAACCATGCAGTTGGTGTGTAAAACAATCCGCCAAATGAAAGATCGGGAAAAAACTTATTGCCTCCGCCTAAAGCTTCGGCTGATACAGGATTGATAACATCTCCCGTTGCCGGATCGAACTGATCACCAAATGTAAGTTTGTCAAAATTGACGGAACGTTGGTATAAAGCAATTTGAACACCAGGTCTAAATGAAAGACCTTCTGTCAAACTCAAGTTGTAAGAGTATTGTGCCGCAAGGCTCAGTGATTGAAGACCGAGAATGCCTTCCCTGTCGCGCGTCAACATGACCCCCACCCCACTGTTCTTATCCTCAATATAAGTGTCGAAGTAAGCCGAGATGGTAGTGAAATTAGCATCAATGGCGGGCCACTGATTTCTGTAATTAATTCCAATCCGAGCCTGATTGGTAGAACCTGCAAATGCAGGATTTAGATAAAGCGGAGCAGCATAAAATTGAGAATATTGTGGATCCTGAGCAGTTACCGTTTTGTGCATCAACAGGATACACCCAAGAACCAGGGACAACTTGTACAACAACTTGGGGGATTTAAATCTCTCCATTAAGCAAATTAAAACGTTTATCCCTATTAATAAAAATGCAAGCGGTATTCAAACGTTAAGCTTACCGCTACTTAACGATTTTTTCAGTCAAAATGTATACTTTAGCATACGTTAGGCGTTTTAAATTTTGGGAAGAAAGTTTGAAAGATTAGGTTGAAAGCGTAACGCATAATATGAACTCTAGAATTCCGAGCGTGTCTGTAAATAAAATTCTCTTTTTATTTTTATTCTGCTCCATCTCTTCAGCATTTGCTCAGGAGTTGACCAGAAATAATTGGTATTTTGGCAACTCAGCCGATGGAATCCGGTTCAATCGCGTAGATAATACCGCAACTGGCGTTAACAATCAAGCAACTCCGTTTGGGACTGGAGGAAGTTCAGTAGCTACAGATCCAGGTAATTCAAATCTCATATTTTATTCAGATGGAGCCAATGTATACGATGCATGTCATGGTATAATGCCCAACGGAAACGGCATCACGGCAAATAGTTCAGCAAATCAGCCTACAGCAGTGAGTGCAGCTCCTGGCCAGGCAGGAAAATATTTTCTATTCACCAATACTGCCAACTTCACCGCAGGTGGAGCCATAAGCAGAAGCGTAATTGACATAAATCTATTTGGCAATGCTGTGTTTCCTTCTCCTGCATTGGGAGATGTAGAATCTAAAAATGCAGTCATTCCGGGATTAATCAACAGATCAGAAGGAATGATAGTGGTGCCACATAGCAACAACACAGATTTCTGGTTAATCACACATGAAATAAATTCTCAAAACTATTCTGCTACTTTAATTGACCCAACGAGCTACGCGGGTACATTCAACACCACTACTACATCAGGTGTAGGGCTACCCATTACAGTAGCCAATTTTTCTTACAATGTGGCACTGGGAAAGGTTGCTGTTTCTCCACAAGGACCTAATACCGATGCATTGATTTTGAACTTCGATAATACAACGGGTACTTTTTCATTTGATCGATACATTTTGAACACTGGCCTTCCTACTATTGGCACTCAATCCATTTACGACATTGAGTGGAGTACTTCGGGACAGTACTTATATGTTTCAAGACATGGTGAAGCAGGAGTAAACGCCAATTTATTCCAATACGACTACAACAATCCAAGCATTACACTGGCCTCTGTTTTGCCAAACCCTGTGTTCAGAAGCTTTGGCATTCAATACGCACCGGATAGTGCTATTTATCATCTTTATCAGGCGATATCTGGCGGGCCTTTTTTGGTAGGGAAATTCACTAACATAGATTCGGTTGCCAGTCAGGTGGTCTATAATGCTACGCCTTTAGGTCCTAACAACGTAGACGCCACACAGTTTTCTTCCTTTTTACCCAGAGAAGATGTAACGCTTAATGTAAGCTTCACTTCTATTGGCACCTGCCAATTTGCACCTACCACATTCTTTAGCATAGTCACACCCGCAGCCGACAGTTTAGTCTGGGATTTTGGTGACGGAGTTGGAGTAGCAAGAGGAGCCAGTCCTATTTATACATACCAAACTGCCAATACGTTTAACGTGAGCCTCACTGCCTTTTACCAAGGCCAAACACAAACCGCAGCACAACCAGTCACCATTACTGCTCAGCCACTTCAATTACAGCTGGTGCAGGATACAACAGCTTGCCGTAGTGAATTTCCTCCACCAAGAGGTACTTCAACACCTGCACAGTTTCAAGTGACCGCTACGGTTTCAGGAGGTACCCCTGTTTCTGCAATTTGGTCTAATGGAGATACAGGCCTAATACTCACACCCGATTCTGCTGGCTATTACTATGTGGTAGTAACTGATGTTTCTGGATGTTCAGTTTATGCAGGAGTTAACGTTAGAGAATACGAACTTCAGGAGCAACGTGCCAACATTTGGTATTTTGGTAATCGAGCTGGGATTGATTTTAACCCATTACCGAGCCCTCCCATTGCATTGGATGATAGTGCAATGGATGCACCAGAAGGAACTTCAACCATATCTGATCGCAACGGAAAGGTAATTTTCTATACTGATGGAGATAAGGTGTATGATCGAACACACGCGGAAATCGCAACGGGTATCGGAGGCGATCCGTTGTCGGCACAGGCAGCACTCATCGTGCCCGTCCCGAACGATGAAACTTTGTACTACATTTTCACCACTCAGGCGATTGATGGCACCTCCGCCAACGAGCTTCGCTATTCACTTTTTGATATCAAGCCCAATGGAGGCCTTGGAGCGGTTACTCAACAAAATGTTTTATTGTTTGCCAAAAGTACAGAGCGCATTACCGCCAACGGCAACTGGTTGATCACCCACGAGTATGGTAACAATACTTTTAGGGCCTATCCCATCACTGTTGCCGGAATCGGGGATCCTGTTTACTCTAGCATAGGCTCTGATCATACTTTTAAAAGTCCGCAGGCGGGTGAAGGATACATTAAGCTTGGCGCAAGAAATAATGTGGCAGTTGCATTGTCTAATCCAGGCACAAGCAACTTGATTGAACTGTTTACATTGGTCGACTCCTCGGGAAGGATTACGAACTTCAGGCAGATTGATTTGAAAGAGCCTAATGGGCAAGTGTACGGAGTGGAATTTTCTCCTGGAGGTAATAAAGTATTCGCCACATTAAAAGGCGCACCAGCTCCCTCCGCAGTGTATGAGTACTTCCTAGATTCATTAGACATACCGTATCTAAGGAACATAACTCCAGAACCAGCGCAAGAGCTAGGCGCACTGCAGATTGGCCCTGATGGCCAAATCTATATGGCTATCAATGGAAGTAATGTATTGGGAACCATACAGGCAGTCGAGGATACTACTCTTATTAGTCCGATTAATTTTTCTGGGTTTGCATTGGCGGCTGGTACCAATAGTCGGCTTGGCCTCCCTAACTTCACTCAGATCATTTCTACAGCAACAGGCGGCCCGGCCTTTGATTTTACAGGAGTTTGCCTTGGTCAACCTACTGAATTCACAGCAACACCCACTGATGCTATTGATGAATTTCTATGGTTCTTTGGTGATGGAGGTAGTGACACTACACCCAACCCAATGCATACTTATGCAGCACCCAATACCTACAACGTTTCCCTTCGTGTATTCAACCGATGTGGGCTTGATGTTACATTGGTCGAACCTGTAACTATTAACCCTTCCCCCCCTGCACCTACTATTCCGGGAGCCGCTGCTTTATGTACCGGGGCAGTCACTTTAGATGCCAATAGCAACAACCTCCCTGATTACACTTATCTGTGGTCTACTGGTGAAACAACACAACAAGTAACAATTGACAGCCCCACACTCCTATCTGTAACCAATACAGATATCAATGGGTGTACTTCCACAGCACAAAGTATAGTGGTGGAGAACAGGCCGCAACTTGAATTGGGTCCAGACCTTACTATTTGTGAAGACAATAACACACCGGCATTAAATGCCTTTAATCCGGGAGCAACTTTTGCGTGGACGATTAATGGCACACCAGCAAGCACTTCCCAGGCGCAAGCCGTGGATGTAACAACACCTGGAGTATTTACATATGAAGTAACAGTTACAGACCCTATTACAACCTGTACAACTACTGATTCTAAAACATTCTCCATCAATGTTTCTCCCTCATTTACAATGTCTGGAGTGGATCCATCCGCTTGTAATGTTGCTGATGGAAGTATATCGTTACAATTAAACCCTAGCGCACCTACTGGTGGGCCTTACTCTTATTTCTTAACTGGTCCTGGAGGGTTTAACCAGCAAGGTATTGATCAAACTGCCCCTACATTAGCGGGGCCAATAGGAGGACAACGCTCAGGCACTTTTTCAGGTATTGTTACAGATCAAATTTCAGGTTGTACTATTTCACAAGCTTTTGGGTTAAGTGACCCAGCGGCATTTACTTTTGATTTTAATGGCATTGATTGCGACCCAACAGACATTACTGCAGTTATTACAGGAGGTGCTCCATTAGCGCCTGTTCTTTATCGGTTTACCAACGGAAGTACCGGTCAATCTATATCAACCAATAATATTCCAACTGCATCACTTTCACCTGGGGCAGGAGATTATATTGTTGAACTTCATGAAGATAACGGAACTGGGTGCCTTGCCACCTTGGCAAAGACCATTTCTGTAACTCCAAAAACAATAAACTTTACTGAAAATATCTGTACTGATCCGGCCACAGTGGCAGCAGTTCTTTCCGCCCCTTTCGGAACAGGTGCAGTCTATAGTTGGACAGGACCTGGTATTGTGAGTGGAGCCGCCACTGACGTAATTACTGTAAATGCTAGCGGCACTTATCAAGTGACTGCCACAACAGCAGCAGGTTGTGATGTAGTTGACACAAGAGACATAATATATGACAGCAACATCACTCCCTCCTTTACACAAAGTGATGCTTGTGCCGAGAACGTCATACTGATAGCAAGTCCGAATGGCCCGTATACTTATCGATGGTTTAGGGGTGGCGTTTTCCAACCTAATCTTCTGGGTCGGCAAATCTCATTAGCTACTTCAGAAAATGGAGCTAACTACTCTGTAACAGTTGTAAACGGAGTCAATGGATGTTCGTATGATTCACCAGTTCAACCCGTTAATGTGGTGGGTGCAGTCACTGCTAGCCTCATGTCTACACCTGCTTGTGATGACGATTTACCATTTACCTTAACGGCTTCTTCCATAGCATCGGGTGTATCTTATTCCTGGTTTGTAGATGGTAACGCTATTCCAAACGAAACTACACCAACCCTGGCTCGTACGGAAGAAGGAACTTATCGTGTAGAAATTTCAAAATTAGTTTGTATCGCTTCCTCACAGATACAAGTAATCAAAGCACCTATTCCTGTAGGAACTCTTCCCAATCGTGTAATTATTTGCGATGATCCTGACAATAATGACCCGACCACCCGCCAAATTGATCTTGACCCGGGTTCATTCAGTCAATATGAATGGTTTAAAAATGAGCTAACAACCGGTAATACAGATCAGATTTTCACTGCGGATAGTGAAGGTTTATACATGGTGAATATTACCAACTCATTTGGCTGCGTTGCTCCGGATGAAACTGAAGTGCTTAGCCAGTGTATACCCAAATTGGTAGCACCAAACGCTTTCAGGCCTACCAGTTCGTTGGATTCAAATAAAGAATTCTCCGTATTCTCATTCTTCATCACGGACGATTTTGAGGTCTTTATCTATAACAGATGGGGTGAGTTGGTATTCCAATCCAATGACAGATTCTTCAAATGGAATGGCTCCTATAACAACTCCGGGCAACCATTACCTAGCGGCTCGTATGCCTATGTGATCAAATATGTGAGCACATTCCGTCCGGAACTTGGTGTTCAGGAAAAACGAGGTGGAGTGGCATTGTTAAAATAACTGCCCAAATAGCCGCGTATCTAAAAATCAAAAACTGATTGCCGTATTGGTTTCATTTTTTGGAACCCTTTGGGTATCTATGTAATAGTATATTTTAAAATACCAATAAATGAAAAAATTACTGATTCTTCCTATTGTGTTACTATTAATGACTGTGGTTGATAGTCAGGCACAGATATTCAACACCTCTCTAACCCTTACTGTGCGTGATGACCTTGGCAATACTGTTGAAGGTGCTACAGTTCAACTTTTTGCAACAGAAGCGGACTACCTTGCGGAAACCAACATTGTGATCGAAGATGTAACCGACAAAAAGGGAGTAGTAAAATTTAAAAAATTAGAAGCCAAATCTTTTTATGTAATCGCCCGCAAAGATGATCTCGATAATTCTGGAGGTGGAGAACAAATCGGTCAATTGGAAGAAGGTAAATTCAACAAAGCAACAGTAATCATACAGTAGTTTTGGATAGAAATCAATTAGTAGAAGAACTTACACAATATGGCTCCTCCCACCCGGAGGAGCTTTTGTTTGTTACCCAATTCAAAACATTACTCAAGCACCCCAGGTGCTTTCATCGGGATCACCTTCCGGGACATATCACTGGGTCGGCATGGATTGCTAATTCCTATTTTACCAAAGTGGTATTGGTGCATCACGTCAAACTCGATAAATGGCTGCAACCAGGTGGTCATGCAGATGGCGATGAAAATGTAATGAATGTCGCCTTAAAAGAATTACAGGAAGAAACAGGCCTTATGCAAGCCACCCTCAACCGCGATTCAATTTTTGATATTGACATCCATACCATTCCTGCTCGAGGTGACTTCCCGGAGCATTTACATTATGATATCCGATTTTTGTTTTCTACAGATGAGAACGATTCGCTGACCATCAATCATGAATCCAATGATATCCAATGGGTAAATCTGGCTACTTTAGAAAAGTACAGCCAGGAAAAATCAATTCTGAGGATGAAAGAGAAACTGATTCATCTGAATGCTATTTGGAACTGATGAGCATCACACCAAAAGCAGCCACCACCATCCAAAATTTATACACTGCAATAGCTGGGATCATAATGATATGAAGGTCCATTAATACGGCCAACAACACGATTACTACAGCGATTGCTTTTAAAATTGATCTGGTTTTATTACTCATTGTGCTTTCTGTTAAAATCTTAGCAAAATAGATTTTAGCTTTGGATTTATAAAATGGCAACAATAGGAAATGACATATCGCAAGCCAAAAAGCTACTACTACAGGGTGAACTGGTAGGTATCCCCACTGAGACCGTCTATGGACTAGCAGCCAATGCCATTAACCCCGAGGCCGTCACTCAAATCTTTGTAGCTAAAGAAAGGCCCTCATTCGACCCTCTCATTGTTCATGTGGCTTCGATAGATCAGGCTCAAAAATATGTCACTGCTATTCCTGAAAAAGCAAAACAACTTGCACAGCATTTTTGGCCTGGGCCATTAACGCTCGTTCTGCCCAAACAATCTATTATTCCAGACATCGTAACTTCTGGCCTACCTACAGTTGGTATTCGTTGTCCAGATCACGATCTCACACTACAACTGCTGAATGAATTACCATTTCCGCTTGCAGCACCCAGTGCCAACCCATTTGGCTACGTAAGCCCTACCTCAGCAGAGCACGTAAATACCCAACTTGGGTATAAGATAAAATACATACTGGACGGAGGGCCATGCCGAATTGGTCTGGAGTCGACTATTGTAGGTTTTGAAAATGATCAGGCAGTTATCTATCGAAGAGGAGGAATAAGTGAAGAAGAAATCTCAAACGTTATTGGAGAAGTAACCCATAAACTAACTGCTTCCAATCCTGTTGCTCCTGGACAGTTGGATAGCCATTACGCACCCAGAATAAAGTTTTTATTGGGAAATATTGAAGAGCTCAAAAAAGATCAAATTGGCAAAAAAGCCGGGGTACTTCACTTTAAAGGGGATTTCGATTCACCGGATCAAAAACACCTGGTTTTGTCAAAAACAGGAAACCTGGAAGAAGCAGCAAGAAACCTATTTGCTGCATTGAGGCAATTCGATCAGATGGACATAGAAGTCATTTTAGCAGAACCGGTTCCTGATTCTGGGATTGGAAAAGCCATCAACGACAGGCTGAAAAGAGCGGCCACAAAATAGATGTTTAGGTTCTAGGCTCCCTCCAAAAGTATTATTTTCGCAAACGTTTAATAGGATTCAAAACTCCCTGCATGAAAACAGTTAATGACATCAACTTCTCCAATAAAAAAGCCCTTATCCGTGTCGACTTTAACGTACCCCTTGAAAAAAAAACATTGGCAGTCACTGATGACAACCGCATTAGGGCTACCATCCCAACCATAAAGAAGATTTTGGGTGATGGGGGAAGTTGCATCCTAATGTCTCATCTGGGTAGACCAAAAGAAGGGCCTGAAGATCGTTTTTCATTAAAGCACACTATAAAAATCGCTGAGGAGTTAATTGGTGTTCCTGTTCAATTTGCAAGTAACTGTATTGGTGAAGAGACGGAAGAGATGGCAACAAACTTAAAGCCTGGCGAAGTTTTATTACTAGAAAATTTAAGGTTTCACAAGGAGGAAGAGAAAGGAGATTTGTCCTTTGCAAAGCAGCTATCAAAACTGGGAGACATCTATGTAAATGACGCCTTCGGTACGGCCCATCGTGCCCACGCCTCTACAGCCACAGTGGCACAGTTCTACTCCGAAAAATGCGCAGGATTTGTAATGGCTGCAGAACTAGATAATGCGAAACGTGTACTAGAGAAAGCGGATAAACCATTCACTGCCATCATGGGTGGTGCAAAAATATCAGACAAAATATTGATTATCGAAAAACTGTTGGATAAAGTCGATCATCTCATTATTGGTGGCGGTATGAGTTACACTTTCTTCAAAGCATTAGGTGGGCAAATTGGAAATTCTTTGGTCGAGGATGACAAGTTGGATTTGGCGAAAAACCTGATTCAGCAAGCCAAAGCAAAAGGCGTGGAACTTCACCTTCCAATAGACTCTGTGATCGCAGATAAATTTGATGCTAATGCCAACACGGAAATAGCCAATAACAGCAGCATCAAAGAAGGATGGATGGGATTGGATATTGGACCGCAGGCCGCTCAAGTATTTGGCAATGTAATCAGCGATTCAAAAACCATTTTATGGAATGGCCCAATGGGTGTATTTGAAATGGAGAAATTTGAAGCTGGAACCAAAACAGTGGCTGAGGCCATCGTAAAAGCTACCAAAAACGGAGCCTTCTCCTTGATCGGAGGTGGTGATTCTGCAGCTGCTATTGCTAAATTCAACTATAACGATAAAGTAAGTTACGTTTCGACTGGTGGAGGGGCACTACTAGAATATTTTGAAGGAAAAGTACTGCCCGGTGTAAAGGCTTTGGAGGATTAAGTAATCCTCAACACCCAAAATTCATCATATTTAATTTCATTGGCGTCCAACATTTCACGGATTACCTCTATCAACAATTCCTGGTCACTAGGGTTGACCGCTTTTTCCAGTTCTTCAGAGGTCATTGGTTTTTGTTTCAAGAGTAAAAGAATCTGGTCGTGGTAATCCTTTATTTCTGTCTGGTTTTCTTTCTTCTTCTTGGTTAAACAAACATCGCATACACCACAGGTGGCAAAGGTTTCCTCGTCAAAGTAAGACTGAATAAATTGCGTGCGACAACGATGAGATTGCTCTATGTATTCAACCATCGTTTCCATTTTAGTGAGAGCAAGGTCTCTTCGTTCATTCAGTCTGGCTACGTCAAGCTGCAACCGGTCGGCATCTTGCCTGGGCACTAGAAAAGTAACCTGGGGCACCTCACTGGCTGATTCGTAATCCAACAACTGCATTTTATGCAATTGATCTAATCCAATTTTTACCTCAGGTATATTCCAACCTACTGCCCTGCTAAGCTGGGACTCAGAAATATTCACATAAACAGAAAACAACTCTCCACCATACAAGCGTAACAGGCCTTTAATCAATTGATCGAAATGATCATTCGACACCTGAAATTCGTACAACTTTTTCTTCTCCACCAAAAAATGAACTTTTGACGGTCGATAAAAGCTCTCACTGAGTTGAAGTAAGCCTTGCTCCTCCAGTTTTTTTAACGCAGCATAAGTCGTGATTGGTTTCAGTTCGTACCTATTACTAAATGTGGCAAGGTCAAAATCAAAACTCTCACCCATAGCGCTTCCTTCCGCCAACTGTAAATAATTAGACAAAGCCTGATAAGTTTTCTTTAATACAGCTTGTTCAGGTTGTGATTGTTCCACTTTTTCACGCAGCGATTTTACATCAATTGGATGGTGGATTACCACAGCATACGACTTATCGCCATCTCTCCCTGCCCTCCCTGCTTCCTGATAATAAGCTTCGAGAGTCTCGGGTAAATCCATATGAATCACCGTTCTTACATTGGCTTTATCTATTCCCATCCCGAAAGCATTGGTGGCCACAACTACTCTTGCACTACCATCAATCCATTTTTTCTGGTGGTCATTTCGTTGTTGATAGGTCAACCCTGCATGGTAAAAGGTGGCAGAAATTCCACTTTTTATAAGCCAAGAAGATAATTTTTCCGCAGCTCTTCTTGATCGCACATACACAATAGCAGATCCATTCACCTTTAGAATGACTTGCAACAATAACTTTTCTTTGCTCTCTGTTTGACGAACAACAAAGGACAAGTTTTCACGAGCAAAGCTTTTTGTATACACACAGGGTTCCTTCAGTCCCAATTTTTCAACAATATCCTCCCTTACCTTTTTAGTTGCAGTGGCAGTTAAAGCGATAATAGGCACCTCCGGCTTCATCTCTCTTAAATCAGAAAGAAGTAAATAAGAAGGGCGAAAATCATAACCCCATTGTGAGATGCAATGTGCCTCGTCTACGGCAATAAGATTGACTAGTATTTTTTGTATCCGAGCTTGAAACATTTCAGTTTGTATCCGCTCAGGAGACAAATAGAGAAACTTGATTTTTCCATACGAGCAATTGTCAAGGGCTACATCTATTTCGCTTCTACTCATACCGGAGTGTATAGCAATAGCAGCAATTCCCCTTCTCTTCAACTGACTCACCTGGTCTTCCATCAGAGCTATTAATGGAGTAATCACCAGGCATACTCCCTCTGAAATTAATGCAGGAACCTGAAAGCAGATTGATTTACCTCCTCCAGTTGGTAGCAGTGCTACGGTATCCTTTCCTTCAAGAACATTTTTGACAATATCTCTTTGAGGAGGCCTGAATTGATCATAACCCCAATATTGCTTTAGTATGTGCTCCGGGGTTTCCATCAACCAATAATTACCAAGTCAACTTCTCTTTATTTAAAAAAGCACCAATACCACGTTTACAATCATCAGTTGCTCTCGCTTTGGCATTCATCTCAGAAGCGTAATTCAGGCCATCTTCAAGCGTCATTGATTGCGAGTGGGCAATCATCATTTTGGTAAGTTCCATCGATTGAATCGAATTGTTTTGAATAAGACGAGAACAAAAGGCATTCACTTCGTCATCCAGTTGTTCTTCAGGCACCAACCTGTTCACCAACCCAAACTTTAAGACATCGTCTCCCGTTATGAGTTCACCACTTAAAAGCAATTGTTTCGCTTTTTGTTCGCCCACTTTGCGAAGTAAAAATACCATTACAATTGCGGGAACAAATCCAATGCGCACTTCGGTATAACCCATTTTCGCCTTAGGTACCGCAAAAACAAAGTCGCACACAGTTGCCAACCCACAGCCTCCGGCCAATGCATGGCCTTGTACTTGAGCCACCACTACCTTTTTAAGTGTGTAGAGTTGAAGAAACAAATCCTTCAAGTGATTAGAATCTTTTAGGTTTTCTTCGTGGGTATTTTTCTGGAGTTGTTGAAGAGACTCTAAATCTGCTCCGCTACAAAACACGTCTCCATTGGCTTTTAAAACAATTACTTTTACCTCAGAATCGCTCTCTGCCTTTGTCAATTGGTTTTTAAGATCAGAAACCATAACTGCATTGAGTGCATTCTTTTTTTCTGGTCTATTCAATGTCAAAAAACAAACCCTATCCTTTACTTCATACAATACATTACTCATAACTAGAAAATTTCTATAAACGCTCCTTCATATTGAACCGCATGAACAACATCATCGGCTTCACTCTGAATGCGACTCGCAAGATATGAACTGTTGCTGCTATCCAGTATCAATTTATCAAAATTGATCGTATTCCGTGCCTGCTCCAGCGACTTGAAAGTATTATTGCCAATAATCAAATAATCCAATTTTAGATTATCGGGCCACGATGAAACTGGCGATTTAACAATACCTATCCTCTTGCCCCGCTTTGTAAA
>JBATLM010000009.1:0-4430 GCA_049289315.1 Cyclobacteriaceae bacterium | reverse complement strand
AACCTATCCTTTGGAAAATCCAATCTATCGGTATGAACAATCGGGGCCTTTGAGGGATATTCTAATAAATTAAAAACTATCACGACAGGCTCCAAAGACTGTATTTCAATTTCCTCATGATTCCTCAACGAAGGGAGTTCGACCCTGATTTTTATTGGAACTCCTATGTGTTTGTCATCCCAGACTACAACGCGAAATTTATCAATAATACTTTTTAAATAATTAAGAGAATCCTGCAAAGCAGGATTCTCAATTACATTATTAAAGTCTGGTAAACTGCTGCTAAATAAACTATTACCCATACTTAGAAGCAGAATTAACAACACCAAGGCCAGCACCTCCTATAACTTTAGCGGATCCTTCCAAAGTCTTCGTTTTGGTTGGCCCATTACTAGTCACCTCAAATACAATTGGTTGTGGGGTTCCATCTTTCATCTCATATGTACTTGTGTTATAAAAATTAACATCCCCTACTTTTTTTACATACTGATTTTTGGAAGCACTGTGTGGAGGATTTGGCTTCTCAGCCTTAATCTTTTTCGAGGAAGCAACTACTTTGGGCGCATTACCTCTTTTATAATCAAGTATTTCAAGAGAAGTTTTCTTTGGCTCTGGATTATCCTCTTGTGGACGATCATTAAAGAAGGACCATGAGCAATGATGCGGTGCTAGAAAAATATCCCAATATAATGCACGCTCAGATTTATCCTTACCAGACTTTTTGGTTTTGGTCAAGATAGTATCCCAGGCGTAATGATCAGAGTCGCCTCCAAACATTGCCAACGTACAAAAATCACTTGCACTTTTTGCATCCTTGAACCTAGCTTGGAAGACAATGCTCGTTGAATTCTTATCTGGACTTGCGGATACAAGTTGTTCTTTAAATGGTGAATGGATAAACACTGAGAATAAATCTTGTTGTGCATAATTAAAATGATTGACAATATCACCAGGTATGGATCTTAAATGGTTAATGGCTTGATAATCTACACTACCATCATATCCAATCATTCTAATTCTATTTCCCGGATCATCCTTCGAAGCATCTTTTTTGTAATGAAGTGCTAGCCTTCTTTCTGCCTCCTTTTGATAAGCATCCTCGTCATCATTTGTGTGTTCCTCAGCAATCATGGGAGAAAACCACATTTCATCAACCCTAATGAGATTTTTCTTTTTATCACTATCAGAATATTTCTTAGGATCACCTTGATAGAAATTGGATTTATATCCACGACAATGATCATGATCGCCATGAGTCAAAATAAAAACATCCAAGAATGGTGTCCCATTGGAGTCTCTTTGAACTGAATTAAGGAGGTCCTTAAGGACATCATAAAATTGTTCATCATCATCTCCTTTTGATGCTTCTCTAATATTGCAATCAACTAATATTGTGGTTTTATCTGCCAAGCTTATCAACGCTTGATCACCATTGCAAACTGGATAGTATTTAATCTTTGGAGTTACCATACTTAATGTTTGTTTTAGGTGAATCAGAAATTTTTTTTACGAATTTGCTAAACTCAATTAACAAATCATGCGAGGTTAGAACAGACCTGTTTTTTAATCCATGCAAGTCAAACATGGGTGCAAAATGTGCCATAGTTTTAAGGCTTTAAAAATTGACTATAACCACTATACAAGGTGGGCGCTCGTCTATGACTTGACGGATACATAGAGCCACAATTCAGCCAATAGCCAAAAGGGGCCGCTACGTTTCTATTGAAAAAATATTAGTTCAAAAAAGAATAAAATAAAATTCTAATAATTTTTTAAATTAAATCCCAACAATTACCTTTGCAGTCCGTTAGATAACTCATCACCCAAGATAAAGTTCTAACAAGACCTATACAGAACAACAGAAGGTAAGGTTAAACGTAGATCGAAACCCTTCCATTATCTTCGAAATTATCGGATGTCTTCCGATAAAATTTTAAAAACCATAGCAAAAATTAGTCCATTATAATATTTCTGCCATCTTGGCTTAGATTATCCTTATTCAAATACCTTAGGTTCACTGAATGTCAGTAAAGTGTCAGTATCTCTGGTGAAATGTCAGGATTTTTACATTGGCAAGGCAAAAACTATAACGCTTTTATACCGTTGTTCTACAAGGAATATTTCTGCTTAGTAAAAATTAAACCCAATTCTGCGGAAAATAGCCCTTACTTGTTCATTGGCCTATTAAAAGTGGCTCTCGAACTCAGTTTCAGTAGCTTACCTGTCAAAACAGCTGCAATTCACCTTATTATATCCCCACCCCCATAACCCCTATCTTTACCCCTAATCTCCACTAAGTACCTGTGATTGCTGAACATTATAAAGGGCTTGTACAGTTTATAAAGAGCGCTGATTTCTCCAAGGCGGTGATGGGGGGTATCGCCATTACTTTGCCCATTGTGCTGGGCATTGAACTGGGCCACCTCGAGATGGGGCTGGCCATTGGCTTTGGTGCTTTCTGGAGTTCGCCCAGCAATGTCAGCGGCAGCTACCGGCACAAGGTATTTGGCATCTTGTTCTCCACAGCCCTAGTCATGGTGGTCAGCTTTATCGGTGGCTATCTTCATTTCGAGGCGTGGCTACTGATCCCGGTATTAGGTCTGCTGGCCTTTGCCCTTGCCATGATTTCGGTGTACGGGTTCAGGGCATCACTGATCAGTTTGTGCGGATTGCTGGCCCTGGTACTCAGCTTTGCCCATGAGCCTGAGCAGTTGGCCATCTGGGAGTATACACTGCTGATCGGTGTAGGAGGACTGTGGTATCTATTGCTGGCTACGATCTTATATAGGCTCAACCCCAGGGCACACACGGAAGAACTGTTGTCGAAAGCGTATTTGCTTACGGCAGACTTTTTACAAACAAGGGGTCAGTTGATCGGTGAACCCGCCAACCGCAAGGTATTACAAGCACAGCTTTTTACCCAGCAAAGCGAGCTGATGGAACAGCACACTGCTTTGCGCGAGATACTGATCCTTACCCGTAAGAATTCGGGACAGTCGGTCTACAATGGCAAACGACTTTTGGTGTTTACCCAGTTGGTGGAGATACTGGAGACTGCCGTAGCCAACCCTGTCCATTATGATAAGATGGATACCCTTTTTAAGGCTCATCCGGATTATACGCAGCACTTTCAGGCGTTGATCTTTGAGATGTCGCACCAACTGCGGGCCATCGCAGCAGCACGAAGTGATGACAGGCCGCTGCCGGGCAACAATAAACTGAATGAATACTTCCGTCAGTTAAGAGAGGAGATTGCTGCGTTTGGAAGTACAGATAGCCATCAGGAGGGTTACCTAATGCTACAAAACCTATTGGAATACCAGGAGTCTCAGTTTAAGAAAATCAAAGAGATCAAGCGGCTGTTGGGCAATCCTGATAAAGGCGCACTTGAGTTTATTGAACACAATGTCTCCAGGCGTTTTATTGTCCGCCAGGATTATGACCCGCGGTTGTTGCTGCGTAACCTGAGTTTCCGCTCCAGCATTTTTAAACACTCGTTGCGCTTAGCCGTCACATTGATGATCGGGTTTGCGCTGGGCACTTTGTTTGAATTTCAAAACCCGTATTGGATTTTACTCACCATCATCGTAATCATGCGGCCCGGTTATGGATTGACAAAGACCCGCTCCAAGGACAGGATCATTGGCACACTGATCGGCAGTGCTATTGCAACAGGAGTAGTCTTTTGGATTCAAAATCCTTATGTATATGGTGTAATGGGTGTGATCACGCTTGTGATTGCTTTCGCCATGCTGCAAAAGAACTACAGGGCATCGGCCACCTTCGTGACGTTGAGTGTCATTTTTATTTATGCCATTACGCAACAGGATATACTTACTGTTATTCAGTATCGGATATGGGACACGCTACTGGGTGCGGGCTTGTCCGTACTGGCTTTGCTCTGGCTTTGGCCGGTGTGGAGTTTTTTGGAAGTCCGGGAGAACATGGAGCACAGCGTGAAGGCCAACAAGGATTTTCTTAATGAGATCAGCCTCTACTATCAGCGTAAGGGTAAGATGCCCACCACTTGTAAGATTGCGCGAAAGGATGCTTTCGTGGAAACCTCCAACCTCAGTGCTGCTTTTCAGCGCATGGCGCAAGAGCCTCCATCAAAGCAAAAGAACCTGGATAAGATCTATGAGATGGTGGAGTTGAACCATGTGTTCTTGTCATCGTTGTCCTCACTGAGTAGTTATATTCAAAACCATCCTACTACAGCAGCGTCTGAGGAGTTTATAAGCGCTGCCGCGCAAATCGATGAGCAACTGGAGCATGTGCTGAAGCTGTTGGAAAAGGAGCCATCTTATTTTGATGTTGAACCTTTGTCGCACACCAAACTAACGGCACCCGAACCTGAGACCACCTTTAATGACCGAGAGTTGCAAGAGGCGCATTTGATTTGGGAGCAGATGCGGTGGTTGTATTCATTG
>JBATLM010000008.1:0-13105 GCA_049289315.1 Cyclobacteriaceae bacterium | reverse complement strand
CCTTCGGAGGAAGTGATGCTTAAGGTATTTGGAGGATTGAATTGAAATACAAAATTAGTTTTACTGTCTATAGCTATCCATCTACCCAAGATGGAATGCAGCAACGTAGCATAAGTTGGCACTGTTTAGATTACAAATTTTGGAATGCCTCGATATTGCACTTATATTCCTGTTATTGTTTATAGTTAGCTAGCGTATTGATGAGAGTTTTATATTATTTAGTCTTGCGACCTTTCAGTCTTTTGCCCAGTTGGGTATTATATGGGATATCAAATGGATTATTTTTTATTGTATATCGTTTGGTGGGCTACCGAAAAGCAGCAGTACGCGAAAATCTTAAAAATTCTTTTCCTGAGTTGTCTACCAAAAGGAGATTAGAGATCGAACGTGAGTTTTATGTTCATTTCTGTGATTTAATTGTCGAGTCCATTAAAGCATTTACAATCTCTGAATCTGAATTGAATAGAAGATTTACCCATCGCAATCCAGAGATTTTTCAAAAGTATTTTGATGATGGACAGCACGTTACATTAGTAGGTGGCCATAATGGTAATTGGGAATTATTTGCTGTGAGTGTAGCCAGGCATTTACCTCACCAACCTTTAGCGCTATTTACTCCGTTGAATAATAAATTCATGAACGATAAAATAACCCAAAGTAGATCTAAGTTTGGGTTGTGGATGAAAAGTTATGACGAGGCAAAACAAATTGTGAAGGATGAGAAAAAGCCTGTTGCGTTTATTTTCGGTTCGGATCAATGTCCTAAGCATTTTCAAAAACCTTACTTTACCGAATTTTTAAATCAAGAAACTGCTGTGCAGTTTGGGACTGAGAAATTTTCAAGAGATAATAATACACCTGTGATTTATGGTTTTATTCATAAAGTAAAGAGAGGGCATTACGAAATGGAATATAAACTGGTTTGTGAGAATCCTGAAGAATTGGAGGTGGGTATGATAAGTGAAATCCATACCCGCATGCTAGAGGGGGATATTCGAAATGAACCTTCTTACTGGCTTTGGACGCACAAGCGCTGGAAGAGAAAGAAGAAAGATTTTGATATAAATAAGGAGGAACTGAAGTCAGTTGCTTAATCAGACTGCCATTCTAGAGATTAAGCCAATAAGTCATTTTGAAAACCAGTGCTCTTGTACGTGGCATCCAGTTAGCGTTTGGATTCTCAAAACTGAACATATAGTTATCAGTGTAGACTAGGAACAGATCACTGGCAGGTTTGAATCTCCACTGCAGCCTAGCGTTGATATTCACATTTTCGTTTTGAGTATTAAACTGCATGAAGTTGGTGAGGAATAATTTTTTGGTCAGCGTTAAATCCAACCTAGGTCCGATCAAATGAATATCGCGGGTAGGGTAAGGAAGTGGGAGTTTAATTCTGTTTAAACTATAGTCCAATGTTAAGCTTCCGAAGGGTTGAAACCGGTAAGTGAGCGAGGGACTATATTCATAACGAGTTCCATTGTAGTACTCACCTCCCGAGTGTTTAAGCTCATAAGAAAATAACTTCCTAGGGTCAGATTCATAACGCATCCAATAACTCTGATAGGAGTAGCCTGTTCCTTCCGGTAATAGCACAGGATTCTCTTCATCGGGCGTACGGGTGGGGTCAAAATCACTTAAAAGTTTAGTATATCTAATGTTGTACGAAATTCTTCCGCTGGCATTATTTTGAAACCTGATGTCGTAGGAAGGACGAAAAAGTTGATCAGTCCTGCCATCTCCATTCCAAAAATATTCAATATCCATACCCGGGCCATGATTATTAACGATGCCACTCTTTGGATAGAATTTGTATCCAATTTTTGGTGTAATACTGTTGATGTTGGTTCTTTTCACAAATCCAACTTCGGCATTGTAATTTTCACCGATCAGTGCGTGATTCCACTCTACTTCCCATTTTTGAGTACTGTACCGAAGAGATGCACCATGTGAGTATTGTTTATCGGGATTTTGCTCCTGAAAACTTTTATGATAGAATAATTTACCTGTCCATTTGTTGGTAATGGAAGCCAGATTATAATCCAGACCCATCACGCGATTGTAAGCAACGGGAGCATCAAATAGCTTGTCGGTATAAGTGCCATTAAAGGATTGTTTGTTGATGAGGAAGGCAGAGATGTTAGATCGACTAAAAACTTGTTGTTGTACTGCCGCTACTGTATAATTAATACTCGGAAGTTGGATTTCTGTATCTTCAGCAGCTTGCATGTTAAGTAGACCCACACGCAAGCGGTTGTTAAGTTTTCCATTAAGCCTAAATCCACCATAAATTTTGTTTTGAACGTTAGATCCGGTTGAGGTATCGATGGCAACACCAATTCTTCGTGAGAAGAAAGGTCTAGCATCTTCTGTTCCAAATGAAGCAAAAAGGTCTGCATTCTCTAGGAAGAACTGTCTTCTTTCTGGAAAGAAAATTTCAAATCGATCCACATTGGTTACCTGTCGGTCTACTTCTACTTGTGAAAAATCTGGATTGAGGGTGAGGTCCAGATTAAGTGAAGGGGTCAGGGCAATCTTCACATCTCCACCAATTGCATTGGCAAACGTAGTATTTGTTCCCTCTTCAAAATCTTTATCGAGGCCACCAGAAACAAATGGAATGATGGAAAGGTTGGCGCCAGGTTTGGGAAGCGGCTCATCCCAGATCAACTCACCTGTATAGGACAATGAGTAAGGTCTAAAATTTCTAGGCACTCTGTTCCAAGTGGCACGCTCATTGGTTTTGCTGTCTACCCGATAGGCATTGAAATACCATTTCTTTGAGCCTTCAGGAAAGCGTATGGTTTTAAAAGGGATGGCCATCTCTGAAGTCCAATATCCATCACCTATAATGGCTTCACTTATCCATTTATTGTCCCAGTCTAAAGAGAGGTCTTCTGATTGGTTGCCACCGTTTGCGACAAGCCCTTCTTTTTGTACCCCCACTGGATTGATGCCAAATTGATAAGCATTCGTTTGATCTTGAAAAGGGTCTAGTAGAATATTTATACTTTCAATTCCAGGTCCTCTAAAGTCTCTTCGTTTAGAGGTGATGACAAAGTCCTTGCTGGGGTCAAGATCGTTGCACCTTGTGCCTATATAGATGTTGTTTTTGTCGTAGGTGAGGTAGATTTCGCATTGTGTTTGAGATAAGGACGAATCGTAGGGAAAGGTTTGAATAAAGTCTTTTGCAGGTATGGCATCTTTCCATGCTTGCTCGTTCAGTTGTCCATCAATCTTAATGAGTTCATCAGTTTTGTTGATGTACACTGTTTTTCTGCTGATCTGCTGCCCAACGGAGGCAAAAGCAACCAGAAACCCTAAAGTCAGTAAAATGTTGAATTTCAATTTACGCTAATTTCAACACAAATTAATTTGAAAGGCTTCTTAAATCGCGGTACACTTGATAAGAGGTCTTAAGACTTTATAAGTGCAGTCATCACATACACCCTAAAAGTGTGGATTAACTTGAAATCGGTCAATTAGCAAGAATCTCAGCGATTCTCAAGTAAATAAGAGGTAAAACTCTGTCCATCTACTTTAGTATACTTGAAATCCTCCTCTCCTCTGAATTGGATATTCTTGAGATTGAGCGGGGTACGAAATTTAGTGTATTTGAAATTGGCCAGTTGCATAAAGGCAGCTTCTTGGAAGGAAGCACCCTGTGGAAACTCTGCGTATTTAAAATTTGCGTCATCCCTAAAGTTGGCATTCGAGAAATTAGGGGCATCTGAAAACTCCGCATATTTGAAATTAGCTTCTCTGTTAAACACAGATCCACTGAAATCAGCATGTTCTTCAAACTCGGAATACTTGAACTCACTTTTTCTCTTGAAAGTGCAGTTCTGGAAAACCACATCTTCTTCAAAGTGAGCGATAAAAGTGTCATTGTCCCTTTCCACATGGTAATAGGCAATTACATCATCTGTAAAAGTGCAATTGATGAAAGTAAGTGATCCTTCCACTGAGCTCTCATACGTATCATTACCTTTTCCGAAAAAGTCAAAAGAGGACTCAGAATGTTTTCGGTTGCGCAAATCTGTTAAATCAAGATAACCTTCGATTGTTACATTTTTATGTGTAACAGAGCGACCATTATTAATCTCGTTGATAATGTCTTGTGCTTTTATAGTAGTTTGAGCAAAAGTGGTTGCTGCGAACAGGGCTAAAATGATTGTGAAAATACTGCGCATTGTGTATGGTGATTGGTTAGTCATTTCTATTTACTCAAGGAACATGCCAGTTGATAAATGAACTTAAAATGGCCCTTACAACGACTTTTGATATTCAAAAAGGTTCAAATATGTACATATGTGTGCGGTACCGTACAATTGATCAATTTATTTTACCTTAGTCTTTCGACAATATGTATAACTAGAATTTGCGAACCATGGTAGAAAAAATTAATTGGGAATCTGTTCCTCAAGAGGAAGTGAACCCATCTATGAAAAGGAGAATCATCACAGGCGAGAAAATGATGATTGCTAAAATGAATTTTAAAGATGGGTTTGTTGTGCCGCTGCATCATCATATTCATGAACAGATCACACAGGTTGTCACCGGAAAAATGAGATTTTGGTTTGGTGCCAATAAGGAACAACAAATGGATTTGAATGCAGGAGATGTTGTGGTCATTCCTTCTAATGTACCCCATGAGGCATTAATGATTGGAGACGTGGTAGAAATTGATTCGTGGTCGCCCCCACGTGAAGATTGGTTAGATGGTACGGACGATTACCTGAGAAAATAATGGATTTAGGATTAAAAGGTAAAGTGGCCTTTGTTGCTGCATCAAGCCAGGGGTTGGGAAAGGCGGTAGCTATGTTGTTGGCGGAGGAGGGAGCTTCAGTGATTATCAATGGAAGAAATAATGAAACACTTGAGAAGACTGCGGATGAAATTAGAGCAACAGGTGCGAAAGGACTTTCTATAGTTGGTGATTTATCAAATAAAAAAGATCGCGACCATATTATTCCAACTTCCCTAAGGGAGTTCGGTAAGGTAGATATACTGGTAACCAATACAGGCGGCCCTCCTGCAGGCAAATTTGAATCTTTCAGTCAGGAGGATTGGGATAAAGCTACTCAACAATTGTTGGGAAGCGCAGTTGGCTTGGTCAATGGATTTTTGCCGGGCATGAAAAAACAAAATTGGGGTCGCATTATAGCTATCACTTCGCAAGCGGTGAAGCAACCAGTGAATAACTTGATATTGTCTAATGCGGTCAGGGCTTCAGTGGCCGGCTTAATGAAATCACTCTCCAATGAGCTAGGGCAATATAATATTACAGTAAATAATGTGATGCCTGGCTATACGCAAACTACCAGGCTGACTAAATTGATAGAAGACAATCCTGATGTAGCTAATGTTACTTCTGAAATTCCTTTAGGTAGATTTGGTCAGCCAGAAGAATTTGCATCTGCTGTAGCTTTTTTAGCGAGTGAACGGGCAAGTTACATTACTGGGGTGTCTCTTGCGGTAGATGGTGGATGGATAAGAAATATTTTATGAAGTATTCGGTTTTATTTAAATATTCCGTAATTGTCTTTTTTGGAATGTTACTTTATGGATGTGATAATCCAGACTCTCCTTCGGGGAGCTTTGATATTTTGATTGCGAACGGGACTATAATTGACGGAACTGGTGCAAAAGAATTTCCTGGCGATGTATTGATTCGGGCAGACACCATAGCATTTATAGGAGAGGTAGATGTAGAGAAATTGGATATTGGCCATATTATTAATGCTGAGGGAAAGGTAATTACTCCAGGATTCATTGATGCCCATGCGCATGGAGATCCCGTGGCTGACCCAGGTTTTCAAAACTTCAGAGGTATGGGTGTAACTACGATCGCACTGGGGCAAGATGGATTCAGTTATGCATCGGAAAATCTTTCATCCTGGATGAGCCAAATTGATTCAACTGAGTTAGGCGTAAATGTGATCACTTTTGTAGGCCACAGTACATTGAGAGAGCTATCAGGCACAAATTACTCTCCCATACCCACCGAAACGCAGCTTGCATCTATGCAGGAAATATTGCGGCAAAGTATGAAGCGGGGCGCCTTTGGACTAAGTACTGGATTAGAATACACACCAGGTTATTATGCACAAGCGGAGGAAATGGAAGCGTTAGCGAAAGTAGTGGGTGATAATGGTGGGATTATCATGAGTCACATGCGCAATGAAGATGATGATCAAGTTGAAAAGTCAATTAACGAGTTATTACTTCAAGGTTCGTATGCACCTGTTCATGTTTCTCATTTTAAAGTGGTGTATGGAAAAGGTGAGGAAAGGGCAAAACACTTGTTGTCAATTTTAGATTCTGCCAGAAATGCGGGAGTGACTGTAACAGCAGATGTGTATCCGTACACTGCAAGTTATACAGGTATTGGTATTGTGTTTCCTGATTGGGCAAAAGCCCCGAATAATTTTGAGAAAGTAAAAGCGGCACGAAGAGCTGAGTTGGAAGACTTTTTACGGAAACGTGTTGAGAAGCGCAACGGCCCTGATGCAACCTTATTTGGGAATGGATCCTGGCGGGGAATGACACTGACTCAAGTGTCAGATTCATTAAAAATGCCTTTTGAAAAAGTATTGATTGACGTAGTGGGCCCGGAGGGCGCTTCAGGTGCTTATTTTGTTATGAATGAGGAATTGCAAACAGCACTCATTCAAGATTCATTAGTCTGTATTTCCTCTGATGGTTCATCTACCATGCACCATCCCAGAGGGTATGGTTCATTTGCGAAGATCATCAGTCACTATGTGAATGAAACAAAAAGTCTTGATCTGACCGATGCCATTAGAAAAATGACATCACTGCCTGCGTCTATCATTGGGTTGAAAAAACGAGGCGAGGTGAAAGTTGGGTATAAGGCTGACCTGCTGGTCTTTGATCCTATAGCAATAAAGGACAACGCAACTTATGAGGATCCTCATCAATATGCTGATGGTTTTGTATATGTGGTCATCAATGGCCATATCGCTAAGTCTCCCGATATGGAAGAGACTCAACGATATGGTCTATTTATTCGTAAGGAATAACTATTGAATATTATAAAGTTAGATAACTCCATTCCTTACTAAAGGGTACGCGACTCATTAGCACGGCACCATCTTTCGTAATTAACAAATTGTCACTGGGGTTAATGCCAATTCCTTTTTCTGAATCATATAATCCTGGCTCTACACTAAACATCATTCCTTCTTGCATGGGTGTGTAGTCACCTAATGAAAGGAAAGGAGCTTGATGTCCCTGAAGATTTTGCCCGGTACCGTGGCCAGGTCTGTGATAAATGTATTGTTGCATTCCGTTTTTTACCTGATGTTGATGTACTTTATAAGCAACATCCGAACAAATAGCTCCTGGCTTACTTTCTTCCACCATGATCTGCACCGTATCAGATACAATCTCCCACATTTTACTTTGGTGATCAGTCCACGGGGCGATCAAGTAATTGCGATAGCATTCACCACCCATACCCCCCAAGTAGAGATCTGTATTTACATATAACGATTCTCCTTTTTTTACTTTGGTATAAAAATACTGATTGGGATGGGGGTAGGCAGTAGAAACCCCCGTACGAACATAGTGTGAAGTAGAATCTATACCAACAGCTGAATGCGGCTTGCCATCGTATTTCACATCTTTCATTAACATTTGTATAGCATACAATTGTAATGCTTGCCCTATTTCAAAATCGGTAACATTCGTTCCGTGTTCAAGTATAAAGTCACGTGCGAAGGAATGGACTTTGTCGAAATAGCGATAGGTACGTTGAAAGAGTGCGATCTCTTCTTTTGATTTGATGATCTTCATCTGCAGACATTCATCACTAATGTTGATAAATTTTGCGCCTGGTAATATTTTACTGGCAGTTACAAGTTGTGCAGGTGATGGCGTGAAGTCTGTTGCAATGGTTTTGCCAGCCATCCCTTTTTTCTCGAGTCCTTCGAGTAGCCATTCAAATAAATCTTTACGTTCACCCTGAACTACCTGTCCCTTGTTAGGAAATCCTCCAACAGCATGTGGGTAACAAAAATAGTATTCAAATTCAGTGGCCCACCACGAAGTAATAAGATCGCGATCGATAGCGGGACCATACCAATACGCTGTATCTTTTTCGTTGGTTGGAAACATTACCCACGTGGTGCGCTCGCCACTACCTCTGAAACAGCCTGTAAAGTAAACCGCATTGATGTCATTCTGGATAAGAATGGCATCAGCATTTTTATTTGCAATTCTGTCTTTTAATCGTTGCGTATTTGCTTTGTACCACTCTATAGGCAGCCTATCGTAACCAAGCGGTGCTGGTTCTGGTTGTCCTTCCCGGGTCGCCAGCAAACTTTCAGAATTCCCACTGATAGGAGTATTGGAATCTGAGCAGGCCAGATTGCTTGCGGCCAAGCTGCTAGCTGCGAGGCCAAGGCCCATTTGTTTTATAAATTTTCTACGATCTGAACTCATGATTAGTTTGGGTTAGGTTTTAAGCTGATGATACGGTGGTAAGCCGTGATAATAATAAACAAAAATATCTATCTTGGGTAGAAGATATATTATTCTAAAACCAGACTTAAAGATGATCATAAGAAAGGCAGAAATAAGTGACCTCCGGTCTTTGGCTGAACTGTTTGATGAGTACAGAGTTTTTTACAAAAAAGAGTCTGATGTTGCAGGTGCGCAATCCTTTCTTAAAGAACGGATTGAAAATAATGAATCAGAGATCCTTATTGCGTTGAATGACGAAAATGTGATGACAGGCTTCACACAACTTTATCCGCTCTTCTCCTCTACGCGCATGCAACGATTCTGGCTGCTCAATGATTTGTATGTAAACGCGAGGTACCGCAGACAGGGGTTTTCTGTTGGTTTGATTGAAAGCGCAAAAACACTTTGCCGCGATTCAGGAGCTTGTGGAATGATGTTAGAAACTGCGAAATCAAATGTTGAAGGAAATAAGCTGTATCCCAAAACAGGATTTGAGTTGGATGCAGATCATAATTATTATGAATGGAGTGTTTAGGTTAATTTTTAAATTGAAAACATGAAAGATAAAAACTTTGAAGTGGCTAATGAGGATTATGCTCTGATAGCTAAATTAATACACAGCGATGCAAGCCCAGTGGGTATAGATGCCAAAAAGACACATATTCTTATTTTGAATAAGCTTCAGGAGTTGAGTGATCGAATGGAAAGATTAGAACAAAAATTAAATAAATCTGCACAATGAGTTTCAGTAATTTACGGGGCTATTTATACATTGGATTAGGAATTGCCTTTGGTATTTACAGTGCAAGAAATGCAATTGAGTGGGGAGCTTGGGAGTTGTTGGAATTGTTGTTGTCGCTGGGAATGACTTCGGTTGGGGTTTATATAATAGTAAAAAAGTGAAGACTTGCCTGATTCTATTTTTATTGTCGTTCTCTCTTATTTCAAAAGCACAAGGCTGGGGAGATAATGACAGTTTACGAGTTATTCATTTGCATGATAATGGAGTGAAGATAGAGAAGGGTAGGGTCATCGCCTGGTTTCCGAAAGATTCCCTTTCCATGGCTAAGATGAAGCGTATTGTTGATACTTTGAATTTGGGAATAACGAAAGTCGAAGTATTAATTGATGCGCCTTTTTCATGGCAAGTGTATGCCAATAAACCTGTTGTGTACTATTTTAGTCCGGAGAAATTTATTTCTCATGCTTCATGGACAGGCTATGTATTTATTCCCTTTTGGAGAATTAAAGAAGGAAAGTCTCCTTGGTTGCATGAAGCTTTGCACATCTTACTAAGAACAAATACGGGAAGCTGGTCTGATGTATCTTTTGAAGAAAGAAAGGAGTTGATGCCGTTATGGCTAACGGAAGGATTACCAGATTATTTGGAATCAAAGACATCCTATATGAATCAACTGCCACGATTCGATCTTTGGAATGATGGGGGCTTTACAATGACAGATGCATCATGCCTTTCTAAATTGAATGGAAAGAATGGTGATTATGTATTGGAATACATTGGAAGAGAAGGGCCGCTACCCGAGCTCTTTGGAGAGAATAGAAGAGAATACTCGCCTATTTTTTATAATTGTTCGTTTTCTTTTAATAAATATATTGGTGAAAAATATGGTCAAGGAGTATTGTTGGGTGCCATCTCAAATTTCAAGAACGAACATCAGGTAATTGAATCAAAGACAGGGAGAACCATTGCTCAGCTTAAAGAAGATTGGTTGAGAGAAATTAGAATGAATGCTAAGAAATAAAAAAACGGTGACCGACATGATAGTCACCGTTTTAATTGAGAAGAGCACATAATACCTTTTACAACTTCATTTCCAACCTCTTCACAACCATTCAAAGATGGATTACTTTGTTTTAAATTCCATCACCCCCTTTTCGTGAATTTGTACCTAGAAAGATTGTTTCGGGCTTATTGATTTTTGAACATATTTATTGTCATTCATGTTGTACATATTCAATTCTTAAGAAGTATCAGGTATGAGTAATTCGATTATAAGTGTAAAACCTTTGGGATTTCCATGGGAAACAAGTGATCCATTTTTGTTCTGTGTTCATCACGCAGACTTTTATCCCAATGGAAACGATCATATGGGGCCTGATGCCTCATTAGCCGACAGAAACATAGGTAATGATTTCACTGTAAAAGATGGTTGGCGCATGTATCATGGTAGCAAAGTTCCTGGTTTCCCTGCACACCCTCACAGAGGTTTTGAGACAATTACTATTGTAACAAAAGGTTTAGTGGATCACTCTGATTCTTTAGGCGCAGCTGGTCGATTTGGCAATGGTGACGTGCAATGGATGACTGCCGGAAAAGGGGTGCAACATTCAGAGATGTTTCCTCTCCTCAATAAAGAGAAAGAGAACCCGCTTGAGCTTTTTCAAATTTGGTTGAACTTACCCAAAAAGAATAAATTGGTGGAGCCTCACTTTGCCATGCTATGGAACGAAAGCATACCCAGCCAAGATGAAACGGATGAAAACGGGAAAAAGACATCCCTCAAAATTATCGCAGGACAAATGAGAGGTGTAACAGCACCTGAACCCGCTCCAAATTCATGGGCCAATGACAAAGCCAATGATGTTGCTATCTGGATATTGAAAATGGAGGAAGGCGCTTCGTTTAAATTGCCCAAAGCAAATGCAGATATTAACAGAACGCTTTACCTCTACGAGGGCGAACAAATTACTATAGATGGTGAAGTCGTTTCTAACTATCATGCGGTAGCTATAAAACCTGATGACGAAGTATTAATTGAAAATGGTGCTAAGCCGGCTTCCATTTTATTATTGCAAGGGAAGCCAATAGGAGAACCTGTAGCTCAGTACGGCCCATTTGTAATGAACACTCAATCTGAAATTCAGGAAGCAATGCAAGAATATCAACAAACCGAATTTGGTGGCTGGCCATGGGGAAGCCATGATCATGTGCATCCTCGAGAAAGAGGTAGATTTGCCAAACATGCCAATGGAGTAGAAGAAGTTAAGGATTGAATACTTTAAGGCATTAATAAAATCCTTTTATCTTGTGTGACTAAATATGTTACGAATAGTCACTTTTTTGCTGTGCTTCTTAATACTTCTTTCGTGCAAAGAAGATGAAGACCCAAAGCTGTACTCAGTGTTTGATCTGGATAGCCCACAATTGGGAGTGACGAAGACCATTTGGTTGTATCTCCCTGGTGATTATGATCAATCCAATAAATCGTATCCCGTTATTTACTTTTCAGATGCACAATGGCTTTTCGAAACCAATACAAACTACAGTCAGGAAATGCATGTAGACGAGATGATGAGGGATTTTGAACGCGATGGATTTGAAGGAGCTATTGTGGTAGGAATTGAAAGTGACGAAGACACACGGCATGAAGATTTTAGTTTATTTTGGAATAAAAATTTTCTGGGCGGCAATGGGCAGGCTTATCTTGATTTCCTGACCCAGACACTTAAACCTAAAATTGATGAGGAATATAGGACTAAGCCTGATCGTGAAAATACTTGCATCATGGGGGCGAGCCTGGGAGGGCTAGCAAGTTTTTATGCTTTGACCGAATATCCGGATGTATTTGGTAAGGCAGCTCTTTTTTCTGCAGCACTTCATTTTAATGCGGATTCTGTGTTTAGAAAGGCAGCAAGAGGAGAAGTGAGGTTAGATGCAAAAATCTATGCTGTAGTAGGGGCACAGGAATTTACAACACTGGTTAATTTCCCTGAAGACAATCAGAAACTATTCAATCTTCTTCAGTCCAAAGGGAGACCTCCGGAAAATCTGTTTTTGAAAATTGATGCAGATGGTGAACACAAAATAGGGTATTGGGAGCGTGAGTTTCCTGGAGCTATTCAATTTCTTTTTTAAATCAACAATTATGAAACTACATTTTATCGCACTTGTCGGAATTATTGCCATAGCCATTGTGGGGTGTGAAAAACCGCTTCAACCACAGGAAGGATATGTGCAGGTGACAGGAGGAAAAATTTGGTATAAGGTAATTGGAAATGGCCCCGGTAAACCTTTAATGGTAATGCATGGAGGCCCGGGTGGTAGAAGTTGCGGTTCGATTGAAGCTTATCAAGTATTGGCCGGTGACCGCCCTATTATATTTTTCGATCAACTGGAATCGGGAATGTCGGATCATCCCAATGATACAAGTTTATGGAAGGTTCCCTATTTTGTGGAGCAAGTGGAGGCGCTTCGAAAGGAATTGAATTTGAAAAGCTTTCATTTATTGGGTAGTTCATGGGGTGGCAGCATTGCTGTTGAATATATGGTAACAAAAAATACAGATGCTATCGCTTCTGTTATTTTTGCTGGACCACTAATTGGCACCCCTCAATGGATGAAGGATTCAAAGGTGTTAATCTCAAGGCTATCGCAGTCTGTTCAGGATACGATTAATAAATACGAGGCATTGGGTGATTACACATCTCCAGCTTATCAAGTCGCTACTGATACTTTTAATATCACTTTTGGTTCAAGAAAGAAAGGCCTGAGAACGCCAGCTGCTGAATGTGAAGGAGTTCCGGGATCGAACCGAGCAATATATAATTACATGTGGGGACCCACTGAATTTAATGCGACAGGTACGTTGCGTGATTT
>JBATLM010000007.1:0-17131 GCA_049289315.1 Cyclobacteriaceae bacterium | reverse complement strand
TCCTGCACCTTCCTCGATACGAAAGTAAATGACAGATAATAGAGACACAGCGCTGTTATAATTATAGTAAGGACTACTACTACTCCTTTGTTACGCATTGTATATAAAATTTAAAAAATGAAATGTTAATTATGAACCTAGAGATTGCTGGCTAATGCCAACGGGAGGGTTTGATTTATGGGGCGTTGGGCGAAATGATAGCCCTGAAGAGTATACTAAAGTACTCTGATAGAATGCGACCATCACATTCTATATCCAAGATTTTAGGATCTTCGTTGACAAAAATCTCCAATAAAGACCTGTCTGCATCATTTACCTGAACGATACCCCCAGGAACCACATCAGATGGAGCTGGAAGGATTTTTACATCCGTTTCATTATTGGTTTGTTCCGTTTGCGCTTTTTCAGAAGACTGCTCTGGAAGTGCTTGAGACAGCACTATCGCAACAGTGGCCACAATGCCCACCACAATCATAATTAACCTATAAAAAGATCTATTTCGCATAAGGGGTACAAAAGTATGGAATCGCAGTCAATTTGCAACACCGTATATCTTAAGCCTTATAAAACCTGCCAACACCTCTATAGCCGCTTTAAAATCGCTGTTGTTGGGTATCACCAGATCGGCACTATGTTTCAAAGGCTCAATTAACTCGTAATAAACAGGCATTGTATGGTGTTCATACCTGTACAACACATCATCCAGGTCATATCCGCGCTCCTCTTTGTCTCGCTTAATTCTGCGGCCTAGTTTAATGTGATCTTTGGCTTCAATGAAAATTTTCAAATCCAGTTCTTTCTCGATTTCTTCAAAATATTGAACAAATAGCCCTTCTATTAGAAGAATAGGAGCTGGTTTAAAAGTCAACTGATTGGGGTTTGTCTGTGGGTTATTGAAAGTGTATTCCTCCTTAACTACAGCTTGTCCTTTCTTCAGTTTTAAGATATCATCCCTTAAGGCATAGCGATCAATAGATTTTGGTAAATCAAAATTCTCGATTCCCTTATTGTCAAGCGGCTGTTGATCAAGAGGTTTATAGTAATGATCCATCGAAACAAGGCAAATCTCATTGGAAGTAAAATGCTCAGCAAGGTCTTTTATAAATCTTGTCTTTCCAGATCCACTCCCACCAGTAATACCTATCGTAAAAGTTTGCATTAGCCTTGCTTTAAAAAAGCTACCAATTTTCTAACTGCTTCTCCACGATGGCTAATTGCGTTCTTCTCAGTGGCAGTAAGTTCAGCCATTGACTTGTTCATGCCTTCCGGCAAAAACAGGGGATCATAACCAAAACCCTTCTCCCCTCTTTTGCTTTTTAAAATCTCACCATTGGCGATGCCCTCAAACTGATGGGTTTGATTATCCAATATCAGAGTGATAACTGTTCTAAACCTTGCTTTCCTATTGGATTGATTATTCAGCTTGGATTGATTATTCAGCTTTTCAAGGAGCAGGCTCATATTATCCTCACTGTTTCTTTGCTCACCCGCGTAGCGGGCGGAGTAGACACCAGGTGCTCCATCAAGTGCTTCTACTTCCAGGCCAGTGTCATCCGCAAAACAACCGATGTTGAATTTATCACTAACATATTTTGCTTTTTGCAACGAGTTGCCCTCCAGTGTATCCTGTTCTTCGGGAAGCTCTTCTGTACAGCCAATCTCCTCAAGGCTCACTATTTTAAATGAACCTCCTAACAACTGACTTACTTCGTCCAGTTTATGTTTATTGTTAGTAGCAAAACATAATTCCATTTCACTAGCTACCTCACATTGGTAAGTTCAACATTAAATATAAGGTTGGCATTTTCTGGAATTAATGGAGGAAAACCACCGGGACCATAAGCGTAACCTGACGGAACAAAGATCGTGACACTGGTTCCTTTGGTAAAGGTTGGAAATGTGAGCTGCCAACCTAATATCAGATTGCCAAGAGGAAATGTAACACCCGACAAATTTCTATCAAAGGTCGACCCGTCACTCATAAGCTTGCCTGTATAAGTTACCACCACATCATTCTCCAAGCATGGCGTCACCCCACTCCCCTCCTTAGTGACAACATACTTAATTCCATTTACCTCCTGCACTGAGCCTAAAGTATTTTCAATGTCATTAGCAATGATATAATCATCAATGATTTTTTTATCAATTTCCAATTGAGCGGCATTCACGGCATCCAACTTGGATTGCTGCAAAACCTTAGTACAATCCTCTCCGCCACCGCATGAGGCTATAATTACTGCCATGAGCACTAGAGCTCCCTTCACCATTCTTGTCATTACTTTTTTATTTGATGTCAATCATTTCCATATCAAACACAAGCACTGAGTTAGCTACAATTTCCTCACTTCTCTGTCTTGGTCCGTAAGCCAATGTAGATGGAATCCAAACTCTCATTTTTGAACCTTTATTCATCAAAAGAATGGCTTCTTCCCATCCTGGAATTACCTGTCCACTGCCAGCTTGCAATGTCAATGGCTCATAGGGTCTACCCTCAGTATACTTGTTATTGGCTTTAGCGATTGATTCAATACTGCTATCGAAGAGTGTGCCATCAAGCAAATAACCTGCATAATGAATTGAAACTTCATTTCCAGGAGCTGCATTGGCACCGGTGCCTACTTTAGTAAACATATAGCGCAAACCAGATTCCGTGGTTTGTACTTCAGTATTGCTTTCTGCAAGGTAGCCGTCTATCAATGCTAAATCTATAGCCAATTGTTCTGAGTTCATCTTCCCCATGATCTCCTGCTCCAACGCCTGTACTTGCGCTTCGTCCAAAATATCCTTTACGCCTAAATAGAAAGTAAAAATACTTGCTGTATCCACATTGCTCGGCACTCTTCCTCCCTGTTTCTCAAATAGAGTTTTGGCATCGATCGGGAAAAGAATGCTGTCTCCCTTTTTCAATAACGCAAATACTTCTTCTATACCTTCATCATTTGGATTAGGCTCATTAATCGGCAAAATCATTGGAAGCTTTTGCTCTTTCGTATCATTCCATATAGAGTCTTTAGCATCTTTTATCATCATGTTGATCAAAAGAAACTCACCCACCTTACCCACTTCGCCTTCGCCTTCTTTCACCACTGTGTACTTATAACCTTTTGGTGTTTCCTTAGTGATGGTAGAGCACGCTGTACCTATCAACAACAGACCAATTAAGAATTTATTCATTTTCATACGTTCCTACTTTACAAATTATGTGTTTTTAAAATTTTGGTTTCTTGCAATCCTGATCAAATAACTAATCGTCCACTTCCAGTAGCGATTTGTAATCGGGTAATATGGAAAGGAATTTTTTCAGGGTTTCTTCCAAAGAAAGTTTTGATGAGCCTCCGGCTGCATTCCTGTGACCTCCGCCTTCAAAATATTTTCTAGCAATCTCATTGGCAGGGAAGCTCCCTAATGACCTGAAAGAAAGTTTTATCTCTTCCTTTCTATCGTACATTAAAACAGAAAGTCGGATACCTTCAATGGAAAGTCCATAGTTCACCAACCCTTCGGTATCTCCTGTCTTAGTGTCAAATTGTTTCAATTCATCTGAATCCAGACAGATGTAGACCGTCTTGTATTCAGGAATTACAATCAACTTCTGACTGAGAACGAAGCCTGTCAGCTTCATCCGCGCCAGCGTGTTGGTATCATATATCTTTTTGGAAACCCAAGATGGGTTGGCTCCTGCACCTACCAATTCGGAAGCAATCATAAACTCCTTTTGTGTGGTATTGGAGTGCCTGAATCCACCCGTATCGGTGAGCAAACCAGCATACAGGCAGTTGGCCATATTCTTATCGATGCTTGACTTTTCCCCCAACATATTGATAAGGTCAAAAATCAAACCAGCTGTTGATGCTGCTTTTGGATCCCAATGTTCAAAATCAGCAAATTGCTCCGGCTCCAAATGATGATCCACCAGCACTTTAGTCGCCTTGGCCGCTCTAACCATTTCTCCCAGCGTATTAATGCGGTTCAAATTCGAAAAATCAAGACAGAAGATGATATCAGCATTAGAAACAAACTGCTGAGCCTTTCCTTCTACCGCAGGATTGTTCTTTTCAATGGCCAACACCTCTTCGTTGCCGGGCATCCAGGCCAAAAAATTGGGGTAATCACTTGGAGTGATCACCTGAACAGTATGTCCCTTCTTCTTCAGAAACCCCGCCAGACCCAGTGATGAGCCCAATGCATCAGCATCTGGCTTGAAATGGGTAACGATTACCACGTTTCTTGGCTCGCTAATAAGGGCTTTGAATCCTTCTAGATCTTTCATGAGAGGGGCAAAAATGAGTATAAATGACAGGAATACAAACTGCTAATTTTAGCTCCATGTTGAAGTCCACACATCTTGCAAAAGAATGCAAGACAGCATTTTAGGGTTATACGCTCAGTTTCTTTGATTTTTGGTACTGGCATCCCGAATTCTAATCACTATTTTTGCGCCACCCTGCAAAGGCAGGATCAAAACTCTATCAACTAACTCAAGTAAAAACTAAACAAAATGGCCGGGAACAGAACTTTTACCATGATCAAACCTGACGCGGTAGGTGCAGGAAATACAGGAGCAATTATTAAGATGATCCAGGAAGCAGGATTCAAGGTAGTTGCCATGAAAAAAACACATTTGACAAAAGAATTGGCAGGTAATTTTTATGCAGTTCATAAAGAAAGACCTTTCTATGCTGATTTATGCAATTACATGTCTTCAGGTGCTATCGTTCCTATGATTTTAGAAAAAGACAACGCGATAGATGATTTTAGAAAATTGATTGGCGCTACAGATCCTCAAAAAGCAGAAGCAGGAACCATCCGCGCTTTGTTCGCCAAGTCTATAGATGCCAATGCCATTCACGGATCTGACTCAGATGAAAATGCAGAGATTGAAGGCAATTTCTTCTTTTCACAATTCGAACGCTTTTAAAAAAATAATTGTCTCATAGACTGAATCATTAGTCACTTATTCGAAAAGATTGTATGAACACACTTCCTCACTATTCAGAAAAATTCGAGTCCAGACATAACGCACCTGATCAGGAACAAATCAGTGAAATGTTAAAGGCGGTTAAAGCGAAGTCACTGGATGAACTCATCGACCAAACCATTCCTGCCAATATCCGATTGAAGAAAAATCTCAATCTTCCTGCCGCGAAATCTGAATTCGAGTTTTTGAATGAGTTCAAATCCATCTTTTCAAAAAATAAAATTTATAAATCGTATCAGGGCACGGGCTATTATAACACCATTACCCCAGGTGTCATTCTCCGCAACATTCTGGAAAATCCGGGATGGTATACGGCCTACACCCCTTATCAGGCTGAAATTGCTCAGGGTCGATTGGAGGCATTGATCAATTTCCAAACCGTGGTCATTGACCTTACAGGAATGGAAATCGCCAACGCTTCGCTACTGGATGAAGGAACTGCTGCTGCTGAAGCCATGCACTTGTTGTATGCTTCCAAAAAAGGAGCCAAAAAAGAGGCCACTAAGTTTTTTGTAGATGCAAATACATTCCCACAAACAATAGACATTCTGAAAACCAGGTCTGAACCACTAGGGATTGAGTTAGTAATTGGTGATCTAAATGCATTTGACATCACTGACACCAATTTATTTGGGGTTTACATTCAGTATCCGAATAACAATGGAGCCATTGCAGACCACAGTGCCTTTATCGCTTCTGCCCACGAAAAGGAAGTGGCCGTAGTAATGGGAACAGACTTGATGAGCTTATTGCTACTGAAATCTCCCGGTGAAATGGGCGCTGATATTGTAGTAGGGAACAGCCAACGATTTGGAGTTCCAATGGGCTTTGGCGGACCTCATGCTGGATTTTTTGCTACTAAAGAAGAGTACAAGCGACTTATCCCAGGCAGAATCATCGGTGCATCTATAGATGCTGAAGGAAAGCCTGGATATCGCATGGCTTTGCAAACTCGTGAACAACACATTCGCAGAGAGAAAGCAACATCTAATATTTGTACAGCTCAAGTGTTGTTATCTGTAATGGCAGGAATGTATGCCGTGTATCACGGGCCAGAGGGTTTAAAGAAAATCGCCTTGCGAATTCACGGACTTGCCAAATCCTTGGAAGCTGGCCTTAAATCACTTGGTCTAAAGCAAGTAAATGAGCATTACTTCGATACTTTAAAAATTGAAGTAGCAGACAAAAAAGCAATTGAATCAGAAGCCACCAAGCAGGAAGTCAATTTTAGGTACTTTGAAGATAACCATGTTGGCATTTCAATCGATGAAACGACCACTGCGAAGGACATTGAGCAGATCGTTTCCATTTTTGCCAATGTTTTAAACAAAAAAGCTTCCGTAACCATCGAAGGGCAACCCATTAGCTGGCCTTCGACTTTGGTAAGAACCTCTGCCTATCTAACACATCCGATTTTCCGTTCCAATGGATCGGAGCATCAGATGTTGCGCTACATCAAAAAATTGGAGAACAAAGATCTCTCTATGGTTCACTCCATGATTTCTTTGGGATCATGCACTATGAAACTAAATGCAACAGCCGAAATGATTCCCGTTACCTGGCCAGAGTTGGGCAGCATCCATCCTTTTGCTCCTACCAATCAGACACAAGGATATCAGACAATGATTAAAAACCTTGAAGACTGGTTGATGGAGATTACTGGTTTTACGGGCGTATCTCTTCAGCCTAACAGTGGCGCACAAGGTGAGTATGCCGGACTGATGGTCATTCGCGCTTATCATTTGAATAACAATGACAGCCACAGAAATATTGCGCTCATTCCAGCATCCGCACATGGCACCAATCCTGCCAGTGCCGTAATGGCTGGTATGAATGTGGTAGTTGTGAAATCTGATGCAGAAGGAAAGATCGATGTGGCAGACCTGAAGGCAAAAGCAGAACAGCACAAAGAAAATCTTTCTTGTTTAATGGTGACTTACCCTTCTACGCATGGGGTGTTCGAAGAGTCCATTATTGAAATCTGCGAAACCATTCATAAGAACGGTGGCATGGTATACATGGATGGAGCGAACATGAACGCCCAGGTGGGACTTACATCTCCCGCTAACATTGGCGCTGATGTTTGTCACCTTAACCTTCACAAAACGTTTTGTATTCCTCACGGTGGTGGTGGCCCTGGCATGGGACCGATTTGTTGTAATGACAAACTAAAACCTTTCCTACCAGGTCATGCAGTTGTAAAAACAGGCGGAGACAAAGCCATTTCAGCCATTTCAGCAGCCCCTTGGGGAAGCTCAAGTATTTTGGCGATTTCTTATGCCTATATCGCCATGATGGGCTCTGAAGGCTTAACCAACGCCACCAAGTTGGCCATCCTAAATGCCAACTACATCAAAGAACGTCTTAGTGAACACTACAAGATTTTGTACACTGGAGCGAACGGACGTTGTGCGCACGAAATGATTGTAGACTGTCGTGATTTTAAAAAGGCAGGAATTGAAGTAGAGGACATTGCAAAACGATTGATGGACTATGGCTTCCATGCACCAACTGTTTCTTTCCCGGTAGCAGGCACATTGATGATCGAGCCCACTGAAAGTGAACCTAAGGAAGAATTGGATCGCTTTGTAGAAGCTTTGATCGAAATCAGAAAAGAAGTACGTGAGGTAGAAGAAGGAAAGGCCGATAAAGAAAATAACGTGTTAACACGCGCACCACACACAGCAGGCGTAATCACTGCCGACAAGTGGGACAGACCTTACAGTCGTCAAAAAGCAGCTTATCCATTACCGTTTGTGAATAGCGCTAAATTCTGGCCAGCCGTTAGCCGCATTGACAATGCCTATGGTGACCGTAACCTGGTATGTAGCTGCTTGCCAATTGAAGAGTACGCGAGTTAATCCAAATGAATTATTATAAAAAAGGCCCTGAGGAGATTCAGGGCCTTTTTTTATTAGCATTACAAGATTTTTAAATACAAATTCCCTATGCAATTTTATTTTCTTAATTAACTTTAAGGAGGTCAACCCTCCTCCTATGCTGGTTAATTATCTGAAAATTGCCTGGAGAAATTTCGCAAAGAGTAAAACCATCTCATTCATAAACATATTTGGGCTTTTCATAAGTATTACCTCTAGCTTGCTCATTTTTCAATATGTACATCAGGAGCTGAGTTATGATTCATTCTTCAAAAACAAGGATCGAATTTACCGTCTACAAGAAGATCGGTTTAAAGAAGGCGAAATAATCGGACAATGGGCTGCAGCGTTGGGCGCAGCCGGACCCTTTATTTATGCCAACCTTCCAGAGGTGGAGCGATACACGCAATTATTACGTGCTGATTGGGGAAACTTACCCATTTCTTTTTCCTATAACGACATTATGTTTCGTGAGCCAAAGGCATACTTCGCCTCAACAGACTTTTTTAAAGTTTTCTCCATTAAGCTCCTTGAAGGTACCGATTCACTCGCGTTAGCCCGACCGAATACTGTTGTACTCTCAGAATCTGTAGCACACAAATATTTTGGTAGTGAAAATCCAATTGGCAAAACGCTGCGAATGGACAATAGTGAGGATTTTGAAGTGACAGGTGTTTTTGAAGACTTACCAAGCAATACCCACATGAATGCAGATGTATTGCTCTCACTAGAAACCATGATTAATTGGTGGGGAGGAGATCCTACCAAACTTCTCAATTGGAAGGATGAAGGTTATCATACTTATTTATTAATGACTCCTCATGTCAATTTGGCTGCCTTTCAAGAGAAAATGAAAACCTTGGTCTGGGAAGAAGACAAAGACACTTTTACACAATACAACGAGCGTGTTGTATTCAACCTCCAAAAAATTACGGACATCCATCTGGATTCACATTATACACTTGAGTATACTCAAAATGGTGACCGAAAAGCCGTCTATTTCCTTTTCGTTATAGCTGTATTCATTCTAATAATTGGCTGGATAAATTACATTAATCTTTATACCTCCAAATCTTTAGAGCGTGCAAAAGAGGTGGGTTTGAGAAAAGTAATGGGAGGCTTACGCCATCAAATTATCGCCCAATTTCTTGCTGAATCTGGGCTTTTGAATCTAATGGCTGTAGTCCTGTCAGCAGGCGCGTTAGTTTTATTTTACTTCAATCCCGATATACCAATCGGTATGAAATTTGAGTTATCCATTTTTCGATCACCTTCCTTCTGGTTAATATTTATTATTCTTTTTATTGTAAGTGTTTTTATTTCGGGTATTTATCCTGCTTTTGTTTTATCCAGCTATTCAGCTGTAGCTACTTTAAAAGGAAAGTTTGCGCGATCCACCCGTGGACTTATAATTCGCAAAAGCCTACTCATTTTTCAGTTTGTAGCCACACTCATTTTACTCATATCCACCCTCACCGTATATGAGCAAATAAATTATATGAGACAGCAGGATCTGGGGCTATCCATCGCGCACACATTGGTAGTACGGGCACCCAATGTCCGCGACACATTGTATAACATTTATCAGCCCGCATTTAAGAACAAATTACTTCAACATAGTTTTATCAAGCGCGTTGGAACCACTTCAGATATTCCCGGACAAACACCTTCCATTACTACAGGGAGCGCACGTAGACTTGATCAAAGCGACAAAGAGGTTGGCTATTACTATGTGAACTTTGTAGATGAGGACTACCTTCAAACTATGGATTTAACGTTTTTGGCGGGAAGAGATTTTCAGCAGAACACATTACAGCAGTGGAATGATATCATCATAAACCAAACTGCCATGAAAAAACTTGGGTTTGAATCCCCTGAAAGGGCCGCTGGAGATCAAATCACTTTTTGGCGTGACACTTTTAACATCATTGGAGTAGTCAAAGATTTTCATGTTGAGTCACTTAAGCAAGAAGTAAAACCATTGATCTTTCGGTTTGCTCCTTTCTATCGAGGCTATTTTACCATTCAGTTGGAAGGGGGCAATATAAAAGAGGCCATAGCAGAAGCGGAAAATACATGGAAGGAATTTTTCTCTGCGTATCCTTTTGAATATTTTTTCCTAGATCAGCATTTTAATAATCAATACAAGAGTGACCAAAGATTTGGAAATATAGTAACCATATTTTCAATATTAGCCATTGTAATCGCGTGCCTTGGATTATTCGGCTTGTCTTCATTGGCCGTTACTTACCGCATGAAAGAAATCGGAATTCGTAAAGTGCTGGGAGCAACAGTAACACACATCACTCTTTTACTTAACAGCGATTTTTTAAAACTGATTGTCATTGCAATCATAGTTTCTATTCCTCTTGCCTATTGGGTCATGACCCAATGGTTAAATGGCTTTGCTTATAGAATTGAAATGGGCTGGTGGCTATTTATTCTTCCTGGCTCCATAGTCATCCTGATCGCTTTAATTACTGTATTAGCAAAATCAATTCAAGCAGCCTTGACCAATCCCGTGAATACACTGAGGAGTGAATAAGTCCTAATTACAAATTATTCTATTTCAACCCATCCTGATCAATCAAATAAGTAAGTGCTGCCATAGAGGCTGCCCCTAACTCCAGTTCACGCTTATCCACTTTGTCAAAAGTATCTTCTTCGGTATGGTGGTAATTGAAATAACGTTGTGAATCGGGCAAGAAGCCAAACAAAGCCACACCCTGAGGGCCCAAAGGACCTATATCAGCCCCACCACCGTCTTTACTAAAATCTGTAAGTCCGTATGGAGCCAACATGGGTGCCCAGCTTCTTACTGTCTTTTTTACTTTATCAGTCGCAGACATTGTAAAACCTCTTGGTGTAAACCCACCGCGATCAGACTCAATAGCTCCGATATGTTTTTCCTTATTCGCTTTCGCCAATTCTGCATATTTAGTTCCTCCGCGCAATCCATTTTCTTCATTCATAAACATCACGGCACGGATGGAACGCTTGGGCTTATACCCTATCTCTTTAAATATTCTTAATACTTCTATGCTCTGCACACATCCTGCCCCGTCATCATGAGCACCCTGCGCCAAATCCCAGGAGTCTAAATGACCACCTACTACAATTATTTCTTCAGGATTTTCAGATCCCCTTAATTCACCCACCACATTAAAAGAAGGAACATCTTCCAAAATCTGACTGTGCGTTTCGATGTACAACCGCAACTCCTTGTCTTCTTTCAACAACGAACTCAGCAGATCACCATGGGCAGTGCTAATCGCTACTCCAGGAATCTTAGGTACTCCATCTGCGTAACGCATTCCTCCGGTATGAGGATACTCTTCAATGTTCGATCCCATTGAACGCACTAAAGCAGCTACCGCTCCGTATTTAGCAGCCTCAGCAGCACCTCCTCCTCTTTGGTTGGATGCACCACCATATGCAGTGAATGTATCGAAGTGAGTGGGGTCCATCGGGCGACTGAAATACACAATCTTGCCCTGCACATTCTTTGTTCCAAGCTGTTTTAATTCTTCAAAGTTTTTCACCTCCACAATCTGCGCGCTGATACCTCCATTACCTGTTCCCACACTTCCTCCTAATGCGCAGATATTCACGTTTATGTTCCCTTGCTTTTTGGAGTTTACAATTCGACCTACTTCTTTTTTACCTCGCACCCAATGAGGCACCATTACTGGCTGTAACCACACTGAATCGAAACCATAAGCAGTCATTACTTCACGGCTCCACTCAACAGCTGCTGCCGCACCGGGAGAGCCTGAAAGTCTTGGGCCAATTTGCGTTGCAAGGTATTCCAGCATCTCATAAGATTGTCCACTACTAAGAGCAGTATCAAATATTTTTTTGATTTGTACTTCGTCTTTATTCTGACCGACAGCCAGCAAAGAAATAAGAGACACCAGAGAAGCGAAGAATATTTTTTTCATGTCGACAGTATTTTCAATTAGGTTCAAGATAGTTGATTTTCATCTTTTGCGGACAATAGAAGTCACAGTGGAGTACTGAGTTTCACCGTATCCACTTGAATACCAGCATTAAAAACATCAACTTTGGTTACTAATCTAAATATATTATGGGCTTTTTATTTGATTCATTCGAGGGATGGAAAAAATACTGCGACACTAAAAATGTTTCGTTGGTGCAGGCAGTAGTTGAATATGAAATTGAACAAAAAGGGAGAACAGAAGAAAGAATCTGGGAAGGCCTCGGACAAGCATGGGACGTGATGAAAGATGCCGTTCACACGGGATTGACTGAAGACATGACTTCACGATCGGGCATGATCAACAATGGTGCAAAAAAGGTATACAACCACAAAGTCACCGTACTCTCCAAAGAATTTCAAAATTTGATTTCCCGGGCTTTGGCAGCTAAAGAAGTGAACTCTTGCATGGGCAGAATTGTAGCAGCCCCAACAGCAGGAGCCAGCGGCATCATGCCAGGTGTTTTATACACCTTACAAGAGATTCATGATATCCCCGATAAAAAGATTTTGGAAGCCATGTTACTGGCCGCAGGCATTGCATTAATAATGGAACAAAAAGCCTCCATTTCCGGAGCGGTAGGTGGTTGCCAGGCCGAAACCGGAACTGCTGCCGCTATGGGTGCAGGCGCCATTGTTTATTGCCTGGATGGGGATACAAACCAAATTTTTAATTCGGTTGCGATTACTGTTCAATGTATGCTTGGATTGGTTTGCGATCCCGTTGCAGGGCTTGTTGAAATCCCATGTGTAGTGCGCAATGCCAGTGCTGCAGCTATCGCCAACAGCTCCGCGCAAATTGGGTTGGCCAATGTGAGCAGCGTGATCCCCGTGGACGAAGTAATTGAAGCCATGGGCGAAATCGGATCAAGCATGGAGACACGTTATAAAGAAACTGCCTTAGGCGGATTGGCTGCAACCAAAACAGGACAGGCTATTTCCAAAAAAGTTTTGATCAGTGATATTGAAATTTTACCAGACGAAACTGAATCTTAGGGTTTCACAAAATCCGGAAGCACTGCCTTCCCAAATTCGTAAATGGCAAAAGTAAAAATGATGGCCCATGCAGAGGCGCTGATGAACATGTAAAAAATAATTTTACTTCGGGGCGCTCCAAATCCTACAGCTAGTATTGTTCCCCCAATCGGTGTAAGCAAAATTGGCATTAGCGTTGCTACCCCTACAATTCCATATCTTTTCCAGATGGTCACAAATTTGCGGCTGTTGGCTGTGAATTTCTTTTTCTTGCCTCCAAATCGGTTTAGCACTCTGGTTCTTAACCATTCCCCAAAAAAGGTAAAAGCGAAAACAGTTGTCATAGAACCAATTACGGTGGCCAAAATAGTAGTAACTGGATTGAGACCCGCAGCAAAACCACCAATGGGCCCCAAAACAAACTTTAGCATACTCGAAAGTAAAACCGGTATCGCCTTTAACAACTCCTCTAACATAGATCACTTCAATTTTTCATTGAAACTCAAATTTACTGTATCTAATATCAAGGATTGATATAAAGTTTTTATTTATAGCCGGTTTGACTTTTCTTTACCTTCATTTCATTCTCCTTTGTTCTTATGAAACTTCTAAAAGAATTATGTCAGGTTCATGCGCCTTCCGGGTTTGAGGCGCCCATGAAAACGTATTTATTGAAATACATTAAACAACATGCTAAAAAGTGGAAGATCCAACCTGAAATAATTGGTGGTGATGAATTCCAGGATTGTTTTATGCTCAAGTTTGGAAAACCAAGGACAGCCATCTTTGCGCATATGGATTCCATCGGGTTTAGCGTGAGGTATTTCAATCAGTTGTTACCCATTGGAAGCCCTCATGCCGATGCTGGAACTCAATTGGTTGGTTGGGATAGCAAAGGTGAAATAGAATGTGAACTAGAGTACGACAAAGACCATCATGCCTTTTACAAATTTGGCAGGGCCATTGACAGAGGAACCAGCCTTACTTACAAACCTGATTTTAGAAATACTAAAAATTTTGTTCAGTCGCCTTATTTAGACAACAGATTGGGCATTTACAACGCACTCAAAGTAGCCGAAAAATTAAAAGATGGGGTAATTGTTTTTAGCTGTTGGGAAGAACACGGAGGAGGAGCCGTAGGATACCTGGCGAAACACTTGTTTAATTCATGGGGAGTAAGACAAGCATTAATCTCTGATATTACATGGGCAACTGACGGAGTGGCCATCGGAAAAGGTGTAGCCATCTCCTTACGAGATAAAAATATTCCTCGCAGATCATTTGTTGAACACATTATTGCATTGGCTAAAAAAAGTAAAGCTGAATATCAACTGGAAGTAGAGGGCTCGGGCTCAAGTGATGGGGGAGAATTACAGCGCTCCCCTTATCCATTTGATTGGTGCTTTGTGGGCGCTCCATCGCAAGACCCTCATACACCTCATGAAAAAGTGCATAAAAATGACATTGCAGCCATGATTAAGTTATACGAGCACCTCATGAAAGCACTATAGCGCTTACAAGAGCAGCAATTATTCTTTTTCAACGTGTCTAAGGGAAAAAACATATTTTTGCAGCTACAATCGTTAGTGGAGTTGGATGAAAATTAAAGACATTGAATTTCGCAAGTTCATATCAAGCGAAAAGATAACTGATAAGGTAGCATTGCTTGCCAAACAAATTGATGAAGACTACAAGGGAAAGAGCCCCCTTTTTCTTCCAATACTCAATGGCTCTTTTATGTTTGCTGCCGATCTCACACGCAATATCAAAACACCATGTAGGGTTTCGTTTGTAAAGCACAGCTCTATGCAGGGAGCTGCCAGCTCTGGCCACCTCAAAACATTGATTGGTTTACAGGAAAGCTTATTCAATCAGGATTTGATTTTGGTAGAAGATGTAATGGATACTGGCTTAACCTTGACCAAAGTAGTAGAAGAGCTGCAAAGCCTCGGCACTAAATCCGTGGAGATAGTTACGTTGTTTCGCAAGGCCAAAGCACGTGAACAAGCCGTCCAACCCAGGTACATCGGATTCGAAATTGAAGAAGAATTTATATTGGGCTATGGACTTGATTATGATGGCTGGGGCAGAAATTTACCGGACATCTACAAACGTGTGGGCGAGAGCCCTCCATCTGTAGATTAGTAATTAGAACACTGAATCTTTATATTCGTCCCCCTTTTATTATTTAACCGTTTAAAATCTTTCGATGATCAATCTTGTACTTTTTGGACCTCCTGGAGCAGGTAAGGGAACGCAAAGCGAAAAGCTGATTAAAAAATATGGTTTCGTTCACATTTCCACAGGTGACATGTTCCGGTGGCACACTAAGAACGACACGCCTCTAGGTAAGAAGGTAAAAGAAATCATGAACAGTGGAGCCTTAGTGCCGGACGAGATCACCATATCCATGCTCAAAGAAAAACTGGACGAAAATCCCGATGCCAATGGCTTTCTTTTCGATGGTTTCCCACGTACAGTTGCACAAGCTGAAGCACTTGACAAGTTTATGGTCAATAACAACACAGCCATTCACTTCGTAATCGCATTGGATGTAAATGAAAAAGAATTACGGGAACGAATTGAGAAAAGAAGATCGATAGAAAACAGGCCCGATGACGAAGAGGATAAGCTCAATAAACGAATCACCGAATACTTTAGCAAAACGATTCATGTACTCCCTTTTTATGAAAAGCAGGAAAGGCTGAATACAATCAATGGTATTGGTGACATTGAAAATATTTTCAATGAAATCACTTCAGTGATTGACAAAAAAATAAACTAACGCACTCAACACACCAGCGTGGCCTCACCCAACTTTATTGATTACATCAAATTCAATTCCCGTTCCGGTAAAGGAGGCGCTGGTTTTCTGCATTTTCATCGTGATAAACTCACCAACAAAGGAGGGCCCGATGGAGGCACAGGAGGAAGAGGCGGGCATATCATTCTGCGTGGCAATGCACAACTCTGGACTTTGTTACATTTAAAATTCAGAAAGCATGTAATAGCCGCTGATGGCAACGGTGGAGAAGAACAAAACCGAACCGGAGCAGATGGCAAAGATGAAATTATTGAAGTGCCACTTGGCACTGTAGCCAAAAGATTTGAGACAGATGAGTTCTTATTTGAGATCAATGAAGACGGGCAAGAAGTAATATTAACGCCCGGAGGAAGAGGCGGTAAAGGCAATGCCTATTTTGCAACGTCAACGAACCAGACGCCCTCACATGCTCAACCTGGTGAACCAGGTATTGAAGAGTGGATTATTTTAGAATTAAAAATACTTGCAGACGTTGGCTTGGTAGGTTTTCCCAATGCTGGTAAATCCACCTTGCTCTCCGTTGTTTCTGCTGCTAAACCAAAAATTGCGGATTATGCCTTTACTACACTCACACCAAACCTTGGTGTGGTAGCATACCGCGGTGAGAAATCGTTTGTAATGGCCGATATTCCAGGGATTATTGAAGGCGCAGCAGAAGGCAGAGGACTTGGAATCAGGTTCCTAAAGCACATCGAACGAAATTCGTTGTTGCTGTTTATGGTGCCCGCAGATGCCAACGATATCAAAAAAGAATATGCCATCCTGCTGGATGAAATAAAAAAATACAATCCTGAGCTACTCGATAAAAAGAGAATACTGGCCATCTCAAAATCAGACATGCTTGATGATGAGCTTAAAGAAGCTTTAACGAAAGAAATCCCAACCGAACTATCCACAATCTTTATCAGCGCTGTAGCCAATCAGGGAATTACGGAGCTGAAAGACCTGATCTGGAAGAACCTCCATTAGAACATTTTTTCTACTGTGTCATAATGACACCATTCTGATTATTGGCAAAATTGTTGTCTTTTTGCCTGCTTTGACGCAATCAGGACATGGAAAAGAACACACAACCGGAAGAGCAAATTGATAAAAAGGAAGAACTAATGGAGGAATGCACATCTTCAGAGGATAAAACAGTCGATTCCGAGCAATCAGAAGAAGAACAGGGGAAAGAGGCGAACGATCCTCTTAAGAAACTTCAGGACGATTTGTCAGAAGCAAAAGACAAATATGTGCGCCTGTATGCCGAATTTGACAACCACAGAAGAAGAACGTCCAAGGAGAAGCTTGAACTCATTCAAAATGCCAATGAAGACCTCATTGTGGTATTGCTCCCCATCATGGACGATTTTGAAAGAGCAGAAAAAGCCAGTACTGATGCAGAAAAAGCCGGAGCTGAAGGGTTTCTTTTAATCAAGAATAAATTGGTGAAAGTGATGGATCAGTACGGAGTTAAGGTAATGGATATAGGTGCA
>JBATLM010000006.1:0-5771 GCA_049289315.1 Cyclobacteriaceae bacterium | reverse complement strand
GCATTGGAATAATGGCATTTGGTTTTGTTGTTGAAAAATTTGCTTTGTTCTTGAGTCAAATATCGGTTGTTTTGGGTAAGAATAATATTAAAAACACTATGCCTGCTTCTCATGGATATTCGGCAATAGTTGGAATATTGCTTGTTGGTCTTGGTACGTTAATAGGTCTCCTTGCATTTTTAAGATATAAGAAGGTTGAGAGGCAAATAAATGAAGACACATATGAACGATCATCCTTACTTGATATGATGCTTGTCCTTATAGTGCTTGCAGTTGGAATCTTCCTCGTATTGTATTTGATTCATAGTACTTAAAGTAGGTATCAAAATGGCTTTAAATATCAAAAGCACACTGGAATATAAAAATACCTCAATAGAGGAGACTCTTAAATCCCTTGAAACATCCATAGATGGTCTTTCTAAGTCCGAAGCCGGAAAGCGCCTCGAGGTATTCGGGTATAACGAAATAGTAGAAAAAAAGAGGAATCTTGTTCTTGAATTCTTGTTGCGATACTGGGGTCCCATGCCGTGGCTGCTGGAACTTGCAATGGGACTTTCAATCGTATTAACACATTACCTTGAAGGAATAATAATCTTTGCACTGCTAACGGTAAACGCCGTCATAGGACAAATACATTCAAGTAGTTCACAAAATGTGATTGAGCTGTTAAAGAAGAAATTAGCAATCAAGGCAAAAATCTTAAGGAATAAAAAATGGTCTGAGGAAGACGCAAAGGCAATTGTATATGGAGACGTTATCTCTGTAAAACTTGGTGATATAGTCCCGGCAGATACTAAGATAATATCCGGCGAGATTTCGGTTGATCAATCAGCTCTGACCGGAGAATCTATGCCGATTGAGATACATCAATCGGCTATTATTTACTCTGGCTCCGTTGTGAGGCGTGGAGAAGCGATGGGTGTAGTTATTAACACCGGCGCAAATACGTATTTCGGCAAAACAGCGGAACTGGTAAAAACAGCAAAGCCTAAGTCCCATCAAGAGGAAGTGATGATGGCTGTAGTAAAATACATGATGTATCTCGGTATAGTTGCATCTATTTTAGTCTCAGTATCTGCCTTACTAATGCATTTAAGTTTTTTAATAATATTGACTTTTGTAGTTATTTTTCTTTTGGGAGCGATTCCTGTGGCTCTTCCGGCGGTTCTCACGATTGTACAATCCGTCGGTGCAACAGAGCTTGCAAAAAAAGGGGCATTGGTAACCAGGCTTGATTCGGTAGAAGATGCTGCCTCAATAGATATTATTTGCTTTGACAAGACAGGTACGATAACACAAAACAGGTTATCGGTTGTTGATAGCATTATGTTTTCTGGGAACACGAAAGAAGATGTTCTGAGAATAGCCTCACTTACATCCCACTCAGAAGGAATGGATCTAATTGATCTTGCAGTTATTGAGTATGCTGCTAAATCGGGAGTTAATTTTAATAATTACAAACAAGTATCCTACACTCCTTTCGATCCATCTTTAAAGAGAACAGAAGCAATTATTGAAGACGGTGTAAGGCAATTCAGAGCTGTAAAAGGCGCTGCACAGGTGATCATGTCTCTATGCCCGGATACAGATAAAGAGACAATAGCGGAAGTAAACAAAACGATAGATAGATTTTCAAAGAAAGGTTACAGAACGATCGCTGTTGCCAGGTCGGAAGTAGACGATTTGAATAATCTTAAACTTGTAGGATTACTACCGCTTGCGGATCCACCCAGACCAGATTCAAAAAGTATGATAGACCAGGCAAGGAAGCTGGGCATAAAGCCATTGATGCTTACAGGTGATAGTATCGATATAGCAAAAGAAATTTCTAATCAGGTTGATATTGGCAATAACATCATTCGAATGGCGGATATTAAAGATCTAAGTGCAGATCAACAGTTAAAGACCGTTAGTGAATGTGATGGGTTTGCAGAGATATATCCCGAGGATAAGTATAAAATCGTAAAACTTTTGCAATCCGGCGGGCACATGGTAGGAATGACCGGGGACGGTGTTAACGATGCCCCTGCTTTAAAACAGGCGGAGATGGGCATAGCAGTTAGCAATTCTACCGATGTGGCAAAGGCGGCTGCGAGTGTAGTCTTAACCGAATCAGGTGTAGGCGTAATAATCGATGCAGTAACAATAAGCAGACAGACTTATCAGCGAATGCTAACATGGGTAATCAATAAAGTTGCTAAGGTTATAGAATTTATCGTTTTGCTCACCATCGGTTTCTTCTGGTTGCATAACATTTTACTTTCTCTTCTTGGTGTGTCATTGTTAGTATTTGCAAACGATTTTGTGACCATGTCTCTGGCAACCGACAACGTTAAGCATACAAGTAATCCGAATAAATGGAACGTAAAGAATAATATTTTAGCATCTCTTATACCGGCGCTGTTTTATGTTTTGGGAGATGTTATTGTAATCCTATTAGGTCAATATTATTTTCATTTACAATGGAATGAACTAACCACACTCGTAATGCTGAGTCTTATATTCAACAGTCAATTCAGGGTGTTAATCGTAAGGGAAAGAAGACATTTCTGGTCATCTCTTCCCGGTAAGGGTTTGCTTATGTCAAGTACAGCAGCGATAATTGGGTTTGCATTCGTAGCTATATTCGGAATCCTTGTTCCTCCACTTAACCTGTTAACAGTTCTCACTATTCTGGGATTCTCAGTTCTCTTTACATTCGGCATTGATTTCCCGAAATACTATTTGTTTAAAAAATTCGGATTATAAGAACAGAATACAGATGAATTAAATATTATAAGGAGAAAAACAATGGCAGCTAAAAGATCGCTCGCCATCGTTCAAATGAACGACACCCATGCTTATTTTGATTTACACCAGGAGATGTTTTGGCAAGGTGATCACGCAGTATATCGTCCTGCCGGGGGTTACGCCCGCATCTCCACAATTATAAAACAGATTCGGGCTGAAAACGATGGACGTATTCTCTTTTGCGACGGAGGCGATACTATTCACGGTACCTATCCTGCCCTAAAAACTCAGGGTCAAGCATTGATTCAAATTTTGAACTCATTAAGTCTTGACGCTATGACGGCACACTGGGAGTTTGCTTATGGACCAAAAGTATTTCACCAGCGGGTTGCAGAACTCAATTATCCGATGCTGGCAAACAACGTTTACTATAAAGAGACAAAGCAACCGCTCTACCCATCGTCTATCATAAAAGAAATCGGTGGACTACGGATCGGGATTGTTGGAATTGCTTCAAATATCATAGATAAGGCGATGCCGCCTTCGTACAGCGAAGGGATATTTTTTACACTTGGCAAAGACGAGCTTCCGTCGATCATCGATATGTTACGTAATCAAGAGAAGGTGGACTTGATCGTTTTGCTTTCGCATCTCGGATTCCCTCAGGATATGAAACTCTTATCAGAGGTGAAAGGTATAGATGTTTGTCTTAGCAGCCATACCCATAACCGCCTTTACAAACCGGTTCTTAGTGGTAAAACTATTGTAATACAGTCAGGCTGCCATGGTTCTTTTCTAGGTCGCATTGATTTGGAAGTAGAAGGCAGACAAATTGTTAACTACCGGCATCACTTGATAGAAGTTGAAGCTGGTATACAACCCGAACCTACAGTGGATGAAATGATAAGACAAGCACTCGCACCATACAAAAATGAACTCTCAGAGATTGTTGGTGAAACTGCCACTGCCCTCAACCGAGGAACAACTCTTGAATCCACAATGGATAATTTTCTCCTGGAGACTATGCTTGCAAGCACCGGTGCACAATTGGCATTTTCAAATGGCTGGCGTTACGGTGCACCGATTGTTCCAGGGAAGGTTACCTTGAATGACATATACAACATTATTCCCATGAACCCGCCTGTCTCAACAACAGAGCTAACAGGTGAGGAAATCATGTCAATGCTGGAGGAGAATCTTGAAAGGACATTTTCGTGCGATCCATATCAACAGATGGGTGGATATGTTAAACGCTGTCTAGGTCTTAATGTATACTTCAAGATAGAGAATCCTAATAGACAACGCATTCAAAAAATCTTTATCGGTGATGAGGAGATACAGCCCAACCGTTATTACACAGCAGCATTCGTTACACCGCAAGGTATTCCCCCAAAATATGGACGCAATCGCGAAAATCTGTCTGAACGGATTATTGATGCGATGAAAAAATATCTTGTAACGCATCGTGCTATCAATGCAGAACTTAAGGGAACTTTTGTTATAGTATAAAAATGCTTAGTCTGGATTAGAATAATACAACAGTAATAGTTAGGATGAAATAATACATTGAGTAGATCTAAACATTTAATACAAACATCATTATTATTATATGATAAACACTCTGCAAATAATCTAATTAAAATAAAAGTCTTTATGCATTTACCGTTTTACAAATTATTGAGTTTTGTATTCAGCTTCGATATTTCGTTATAAAAGTTCTTTCTAAATTAATTAATTAGCATTATTTGTTAACTTCCTTTTACAATTTAAAATGTAAGAAAATTTAAAATTAAATAATTATACAAGAGGCTACATCATGACTGAATTTGAACGTTTTAAATCATTATTTATTCAGCAATCCATTCATACAGTGGATTACTTGAATATGCTGAAAGAAGAACATTGGATTACAATTCCCCGCGATTCTGAATCCCTTTTTCTCGGTATGCGCGTAAACAAGATTACTATAGGTACACTTGTCAGGCATTTCATCATTGCCGAGCAGAATTGGATAAAGGCTGTAGCTGAGTTGCCTAACGGTTCCGTTATTCCTATTCCGGGTAACGCTGCACTCCTCGAGAAAGTAAAGGAGGGAAAAGAGCTAATCGCATTTTATCTTGATGCACTTGAAGAGAACAAAAAAACTTTATCGAGTTTGAAAGCCGACGATCTCGAAAAAGAATTTACTTTTGCCGGAAGGCATTACTCCGGAATGGGTATTCTTTGGGCTATGTTCGGCCATCACGCTTATCATCTTGGTCAACTTGATCTAATAATGCGGCAGTCAAACTTAATAGCGCCGGAATATATGGAATGGTCTGAAGCCGGAAAGGTGGTTGCCTGATGGATAAAAAATTATTGGAACGATATCAGACTCTTTTCGGTTTTGTACCTGAAAATATTAATAGACGGATTACACTTGCAGAATTGACCGGTCAAGAGGAATCCATTGAAGCAGTAGAACACCTGCGCGAAGTATTGATACACAACAATCCGCTCGGTCCAAAAATACAGCAGTTGGTCCATTTCGCTATGTTGGTCACAATCGGCGAAGTGGGGCCTGCCAAGTTACACGTACGTGGAGCTTTGCGAGCAGGTGCAACTCCGGGCGATCTCTACGGTGTCTGTGAGACGGCTGCCATTGTGGGCGGTATGCCTGTGTTTAGCGTCGCAGTAGATTTAGTGTATGAAGCGCTTGATGAATCCGGCTTCATTGTCCATGCATCAAATGCTAAAGAGGATTAAGCACATTCGGAATGATAATATTACTGCAATTGCGAAGTCAAATATTTTAACATGTGTGCTGGTAATGCTTTTAATAACCAGCCAACATTAAATGAAGCAAATGTGCGTGCTGATATCTTATCATTGCCGCTTTATTTGAAGGGGCTAAAGTGTGAAGTGTCCGGATTAACTGATGCTCATTGACTATTAATTTGAAGGAGAATAGAAATGGAAAAGTATAAAGTAGTTTTTCATCTTGATGAGGGTGTAAAAGGTCGCGCCGACTTGACGTTAAACAACATGGAGAACCTTATTGC
>JBATLM010000005.1:0-25317 GCA_049289315.1 Cyclobacteriaceae bacterium | reverse complement strand
ATCAGAAATGATCCTCCCGTGACTGCTGTGTTCTCGCCCACCATATCCAAACTGATTCCCCAGTTGATGTCTGATGTGCGCTTATCTTTTTCTGTAATGTAACGATGGGTTGAAATGATTTCATCACCCCACAAAAAAGTAAGGGTACGCTTTGCCTCCAGTTGGCCTGATTGCAATAACTTAGCTGTAATCATTGCCATTTCTAATTGTGCCCCTACACCTGTTGCATTATCATTGGCGCCCGGTTCCTGAATGTGGGCACTAAACACCAGACTCTCTTTCGGTAAGAATGATCCTTTTACATTCGCTACCACGGTCAACTCTTCTGATGGATAAATTTTTGTAGTGATGTCTACCTTTACTTTTACAGAGCCAGCTGATATGGCTTCTTTTAATTTCTCGTTTGCCTCATAGGAAAGTGCAATTCCCCATGTTTTATTTTTTTCATCGTAGGGCAAACGCCTGAACTGAATAGATGTCTTGTTTTTCTCTGGTTGTAAATAGGCAGGGTTGTCGTAGGTGATAATGCCTATTGCACCAGCTTCAATAGCGCTTTCATACAATTTCCTTGGACTCATTTCAGCAAAAACAATTTTTCCCTTTACGTTTTTTGATTTTAATTCGTCCAGGTCTTTGATAGCAATAACATTTGCCACCACCCCTCCTTCGGGAGTGGAAGTGGAGTTTAAGTATACCATATTTCGATTGGTGGATTGATCCAACAGGGTTTCATCCGTGCCTACAATGGAAAGACTTCCACTCAAAGGTTCCCATGTGGGCTTGTCCATTTGCCGTGTTTCGACCCGGTAGGTAAGCCGATCAGTTGCTTCCGCATTGGCCTCCAGCACATACCCTGCTTCTTCCAAGTGTGCAACAATACGGTAAACACTTTCGTTAAAACCTGTGTTGCCTGCAACTCGCCAATACTTCTCCACAAAAGCTGTAGTTTCATAGGCTATATCGCCTTTGAATTCTGGGCGCACCAGTTTGAAATATTTATTGGTGGTTTCGGTTAATGTTGAGGTATCGGAACATGATAAAAGTGTAGTGGCGAAAATGATGACCGCCAACTTTATTCCATTTTTCATACTGCTGAATTACATTTTTTTTGAAATTTACTTCAATAAAGTAAATAGTCTAAGTCTTTTTATGTGATGTGCCACGGTACTGGTTTGTGAGGACACGAATCTTGGATTAATTCCAACAGCTATAGTAGAGGCACGGAAGTAACTTCCGTGCTAGTAGTGGGGTTTGTGAGGACATGAACGCCTTGGATTAGCTAGTAAAGGCACGGAAGTAACTTCAGCGCTAGTAGTGGAGAGGCGTATTAGCAGTGCTGAAGATTGTTTCATTGACCGCAAAGACACTTCGGCTCACCGCGCACATTCCAGCTCAATCACCTCAGTGTGACAGTATAGTTTGTTTCAGTTCGCAACAACATACTCAAAAACTTGCTTACTCTGATACGCTGAGGCACGCCTGCCTGCCGCAGGCAGGAAGCGTCTTCGAAATATATACATGCACTCTAAATTCCCAACGTCATGGTTCGTTAGAATTCTAACAACGTTGATCCCTCATCCCGACCCTCTCTCCGCCAGTTGGCGGACACGGCCCGGAGAGGGAGTGACTACTCCTCTGCCAACTTATCAATGTATTGTCTCAACTCATCCAGCTTGTCCTGAGGGAGGCTTTTGATCTTTGGCAGAATGCTGCCTTTGCGCTGGCGGTTGGTGAGCTTCTTCAGCGGGTGCTTGCTCAAGTTGCTCATGGATTTGGGCGCTTCCCATACCAGTAGGTCATCGGGTGTACAATTAAGAGCGATACATAACTGCTCCACATGATCCATGCGAATGGAGCGGGAATTGGTGCGCAACAACCGATGGGCTGTGTGATAATTGAAGCCTGCCTTTACGAGGAAACTCAAGGAATCCTGTACCTCCCGGCTCTCCATGAGGGACTGTAGTTCAAATTTCAGCATGATTGATAAGGGGTTTCTCCCTGTTAAAATAGTATTTCCTTATAAATTATGGAAAAAACTGTAAGAAATATGCTAAAAAGCATAATGAGGATAGACTCTTGCGCTAACTCATTGGATTATAGTATCAACCGATTGGAATAGCGATTCTGAAGGTTGGATAGTAGCGCTAACCGATTGCATTCTTCTTTCCACCGATTGGAAACTAGCACCTACGTATTGGAAACTAGCACATAAGGATTGGAAAATGGTGCAAACTTATTGGACTCTTCTGTCTGGTGCGTAGAAACTTCTAAAAAGCGATAGGACACTTCCGCAAGGCGGGTGGAATGTTGCATTAAGGGAGTTAGATGTGACACTCAGAGCACAAGCGAGACGCTTGCGCTAGTTGAAGTGGTATAAACAGCGGTACATAACGCCACTGACCATGGTTTTAGGGTTTGAATCCATGCACATAATCCCTATTTTTAATTCAAATTACTTAATTATGAATTCCTTAGAAAATAGACTCAAAACACTACAACCCGATCTTCTTGAGCGTTTACACAAAACAGTAATTGAAGTAGATAGTTTACTAGTTAAATTTGATTCTAACTTCCCTAAATACACTGATCATTCTATAAATCACACTAAACAAGTATTCTACTTAGCATCACAACTCCTAAGTGATGAAGAAATTGCTAACCTGAATGCTGATGAAATATATATACTATCGATGGCATGTTACTTACATGACATTGGAATGTGTGTGCCTGAAGAAAAACTACATGAATTAATAAATTCCGAGAAATTTCTTGAAATTAAAGAAGCCACACCTAATCTAACAACTGAGGATTTCATTAGAGAGATTCACCATGAGATAAGTGAAAGCTTCGTTAAAACCGAATGGCAGGCACTAAATATACCTAATGAAAGGTATGCAACTGCAATTGGGTTAATTGCTAAAGGTCACAGAAAGGTGGACATAAGTAACCCGGAGGAATATCCAACAAAATATTTTGTTAAAGATGGTCGAGATTTTGTTTGCCTACCATATTTGGCGGCAATAATTAGAATTGCAGATGAATTGGATGTTACAAATGTTCGAACCCCTTCGCTTTTGTACAAGTATTACTTACCCAATAATGAATTTAGTAGAAATGAATGGCTTAAACACATAACAACAACTCAAGTGAATTTTACTGAAGACTATGTCTCATATTTGGTAAAATGCTCTGATCATAATATGCTAGCCGCATTGGAAACGCAATTTGACAAGATTCAAAATGCTATAACTTACGGCCAAAAAGTAATTCGAACAATTGGAAATACGGAGGCTCGCAAATTTAGTTTGAACCTAATGAGAGTAGAGCCAATGTTTGAATACATTGAATTCGATCCAAAGGGAATCAAATTTTCATTTGATGTACAAAACGTAACAAAAACCTTTATCGGAGAGGACTTATATGGGGACAACCTTACAGCGCTCAGAGAGGCAATACAAAATTCGATAGATTCCTGCATGTATAGAAGTAAACTTGGAGGGGCAAATTACACTCCATCAATTGAATTGAGAATTGAATCTCAAACAATCCAAATTCGGGACAATGGTTTAGGGATGGACGATTTTCTAGTGGAGAATTTTTTTGGAAGATTAGGAAGCAGCTTTTACGAGCAGATTGAAGTTAAAAATAAATTTGATGCAATTGGCCAATTCGGTGTAGGTGTATTTTCATATTTTTTACTTTGCGATTTCATAGAAATATCAACAAAAACTGAGACAGGGCCAAGTTTATACTTTCGTATCAACAACGACCCAAAAAGCTATTTTCACTTTTATGCAAAATCTGAAAGACTAGATCAGGGAACAACTCTAACTCTAAATTTGAAAGATACTTTACAGGGTAAAGTTAATTTTGATGTAGTTGAGAAGTATTTAGATAAGTATTTCCGGTTTATTGAATTCCCTATTACAATTTACGACAAAAAAAGCGCAACAACTATTGGACAGAATTCAATCAAAATTGATGATAAAGAAGAAATAAAGAAAAAGGTTAGTATTCCTTACAAAGAGTTAGTTCCAAATTGGGAGTTAATAAAACACTCTATTGAAAATAGTAGAATAAACGGAGAGTGTGGCTTAATTATAAACAAGATCGATGACGATTTTTCATTTACTAATTGTCTACAATTTCTAGATTATGAATTATTTCAGGGTATTCGTCAAAGAGCTCACTATTCCCAAGTCTCCATTAGTCAGAAAGGAATATTTATAAGTAATTATGGGTCAGATTTACTAGGCGGTTTGATTGGTAATATAAATTTGATTCAAAAGGAGCGCCTAAACATTAATAGAAAAGAATTCACTCACCCAAATCGAATTTTTGAAATAATTCGAGAATTTGATATAGGGATAATTGAAGTCTTATTTAAAAAATTACACACAAGATTTAACTCTAAAAGACTAGCACAATTAACTTTCGAATTTCTACGAGAGTATTTCACGCTATCTGGTTTTGAATCTTTCACCATTGATCAAATTAAAATAATTAAGGCTGCATTAATAGTACCTATATATTACAAGCGAAAAACAAGCTATATCAATTTAGATACCTTAATGAATGAATATGATTCATTTATATTAATCGGTGATTTTGAAAAAAAAAGAATTATAAGTGAACAATTTGACTTACCAATATGCAGCTGCCCTGTAGAGAAGGGCTACCCTGGTTTGTTTAATAATCTGAAACGGTTACTAAAGCAGTCCTGTAAATATGAGTCAAGTATTATAACATCGAATGGGCTTGGTTTTCAAAAAATAAGTCACTCCGTGGCAAATGACAAAATAAAGGAATTTCACTTGAGTACAAACCGGTATTTTGACGTTGAACCAAGTGATGAGAGTTATCTCATGTCGAGTGTTTGGTATGGCAAAAAATGGGTTCGATTTGGATTGGATGAGATTTTTGTTTTTAATTCACAGCACCCATTTATTAGCATTATCCTTGACAATTTCGAGAAATTAAAAAGTAATAATAGCTATTTCAGAGTATGCAAAACCTGCTTAAACCTAATTGAAGAAGCATATTTTAATGAATCTGGTATCAATAATAGAACAAATTCAAATGTATTAGACCAAATAAATGAAGTAATTAAGCCACTTGGCGAAATTGGCATTTTCTACGAATTCAAAAGTGATGATTTTAGCTATAATTGACTACTAAGCTTCTTAAAGAAGCTCGATACTATGATCTGGCGCAAACACCTTCTACCGCATTACTTTTCTTAAACCACATAACACAATTCAATTAATCCCTATTAATCATTAAAATCCATTGCATTGATGTAGAACTAATCTACCATTCTTTCGAAAAGGAAACGCACCTGAAACAATTTTGTAAACCCAGAATCCAAGAATCCAGTCTCCAGCCCCTATTCCTCTTTCAATGTCTCTGTAGGATTTTTATAGGCTGCTGTGAGGGATTGGTAGCTGATGGTAACCAATGCTATGGTAAGTGCTGTGGCCGTGGCGATGACGAATACCCACAGATCGATGGGTGTGCGGTAGGCAAATTCTTGCAGCCAGTTGTCCACCAAAAAGTAAGCAATGGGTGATGCAATTAATATAGAGATCACAATGAGTTTGGTGAACTCAGCAGAAAACAACAGCACCAACTGCGATACTTTAGCGCCCAGCACTTTTCTGATACCCAGTTCCTTTGTGCGTTGCTCGGCAGAGAAAGCAGCCAGTCCGAATAGCCCCAAGCAGGCGATGATCAATGCCATGCCGGTGAAGATGTTAAGGATGGTGCTCATTACACTTTCGGTCTGAAATGTTTTTTCAAACTCCTCATCCATAAAACTGTATTTGAAAGGCACGGATTCTTCGATGTTGGCAATCGCAGTCTTTACCTCGCCCAATACACGCTTCAGATCATCTGTATTTTTAACCGCTTCGGGATTGAGCCTCATGGATAAGTACGAGGCGCCAAACCCGTAATACCAAAACAAGTTATTATCGGGGTGGATAATCATGAGGGGCTCTATCTGCAGCTTTGTGCTGTGAAAGTTGAAATCTTTCACCACGCCTAACACTTCCAGCGTTGCCTCTTTGTCGAATGCCTGTATTACTGTTTTACCTATTGGCGAATCTGTTGCATAGGTATCGGGTGTACCCCATCCCAGTGCTTTTACGGCAGACTCATTGAGTATCACTCCCAACTTGTCGGCCTTGCTGGCTTTGTCAAAATTGTGACCTGCTACAAATTGTAACTCCAGCAAATCAAGATAGTCTTCATCTGCTCGAATGTTGGCCACATATACCGGATCACTCGATGGGCCGTTCGGGCGAAACCTTTCTCCATCCCAAAAGTTAGGTGGAAGTCCAAATGACTTACCAATGGTGGTGATGGCAGGATTGGATACCAGTTGGGTCTTGAGCACTTCCGAATCAAAACCCATGTGCTCGATGTTGTGAATCTGTAATATGCTTTCCTTCGCAAAACCTAAGTCAAGCGATGAAGTATAAGACAATTGCCTTTGCACAAAGAAAGTGCAAATGATAAGGGTAATGGAAATGGTAAATTGGAATACTACCAATCCGTTGCGTATTCCTTTTCCTTTAAAGCTTGCGCTGGCTTTTCCTTTGAGCGTTTCGATCGGCTTAAAGGCAGAGAGGTACCAGGCTGGATAACTTCCTGATAAGGTGCCGAGCATCAACACAAACAATAGTATGCCGCTTATGAATATCGGATTGCTAAGGTAAGGAACTAGAGAAAGCTGCTTCACTGCAATCACGTTGAAGCCCGGTAACAATAGTTGTGCGAGCATCATGCCACAAACCGTGCCCACCATTACAAAAAGTACAGATTCAAAAACAAATTGTTTCATCAGTGTGCCTCGCTCCGACCCCATCACTTTTCTTATACCTACTTCCTTGGCGCGATTGGAAGAGCGCGCTGTGGAGAGGTTCATGAAGTTGATGCTGCACAACACCAATACGAGTAAGCCAATAGCACCGAATATCTTTATGATCTGAGGGTTGCCTGTTGGTCCGAACCGATGGAAGTCGGGCGAGCCTGAAGAATAGATACTGCGCAAAGGCTGCAGGTACAATGTCCATGCTTTGCCTTTGGTGTACTCTTCAAAGGTTTGATTGAAAATACGTTCCGTAGTAGTGGCGGCCCACTTGGGGGGAATGGATTGGATACTGTGTGAAAGTGCCTGTACATCTGTTCCTTCTTTTACTAAACCATAGGTGGAGAAAGAAGTCCATATCCATTTCCAGTCTCCTTCATCCAAAGCCTTTTTAAAACTTGACATCGACACGAGCATATCGAACTGAATATGAGACTGGGGTGGTATATTGGCCAGCACTCCCGTGATGCTGTAATCCTGCCACGTATTATCATTTTGTTTTACAGCTATTGTTTTTGCGAAAGGATCTTGTGTACCAAAATAGCGTTTAGCCGTCTCCTCTGTTATCACCATAGTATAGGGTGATAACAAAGCCGTAGCCGGATTGCCTTGAAGGAATTCAAAAGAGAACACTTCAAAGAAATTAGGATCAGCAGCATAGTAATGTGCTTCTGTAATGAGATTGAACTCCTTGTTGTTACCTGATGCGTTTACAGTTTGCTCCCCTACATTCATCAATCGTGTTACCGCTTCGAACTCAGGTGCATCCTCTTGTAATGCAATGGCAACATTCGGTCCCGTGGAAGAAAATTGTTCTTCCCAGTTGCCCCATATCATGGGTTGGTTAACACGGTAGATCCTGTCGCCCTTGGTATGAAAAGTATCGAAGCTCAGTTCATTGTGTACAAACAAACCAATGATGAAGCAGGTAGCGATGCCGATGGTGAGCCCCATAACATTGAGAAAAGTAAATTGCTTTTGGCGAATGGCATTGCGCCAGGCTATTTTAAACATGTTGCTCAACATCATGGTGTGGCTTGTTTTAAAAATGCGTGAAGATGAAAAACCTATTAACAGATGAATACTATCCACCCAGTACATGAACCCTGCGTGGAATCTTCCTTTGGCCTCTACCCTGTCTTCATAGATTTCCTGCAAGTCTCCGAAGAACTCTTCCAGGTAATTGTCGTTGATGAGTTTGGAAGCCAGCCAGCGAGGAAATGCTGGTGGTCTCTTTTGTTTCCGATCCGACATTACACGCTGAGCTTTAGTTGCGGAATGAGTTTCCACATCTCCTGCTTTATCTCTTGTGAGGCGCGGAGTTGGCGCATGCCTATTTCTGTGATTTTGAAGAGACGTTTTCTGCGGTCACCGCGCTTTTCCGTGTTACCCCCCATTTTAGATTTGAGAAGGCCCTTGTCCTGAAGACGGTACAATGTGATGTGTACTGCCCCTAATAAGATGGATCTACCGCTGTGCTTCTCCACTTCTTCCTTTACGGAAATGCCGTAACCTTCCCCGTTGAGGATACATACGGCCAGCAATACCAATTCTTCGAATTCTCCTAGTCCTTTGTTTTTCATAATGTTATACAATGTATAATATACAAAATTGTAACTAATAGGTAAGCTAACGGCTGGTAATGGATTTGGGTTACGTTAAGGAGGAAATAATTTGAGGTTGTTGGGATTAGGCAAAGTCACAGAACTAAGTTCCGCGCCAGAAAAGACGCGCTAGTTAAGGGGAAATAATTTTTGTCATTAGAACAAGTAACTGAAAGAATACATTAAGGTAAGCTTAGAAAAGTATGAGGATAATGTAGCCAAAGGTTGGACCTATCTTAAATTGACACCAGATATGGATCATTAATTTGTGTTCAGATCGCTTATAAAAAATCAAAACCACTCAATATCTCTACTAAGTGGCTTCACCCATCTACCACAGTGGCAGAAATACTTGTAGCGCCATATTTCGAAAATCCTTCAATACTTCTCTTTCAATATATCATCAGCAGAGAACACAATCTCTGGAGCTTTCATTGTAAGGTTACTGACCACAGACTTAATGCCCTCGGTGTTAGTTGCCAAATCAATAGCTTGCTGAATGACTCCTTCACTTTCCATTTCACCTGTAAGCGTAGCGACACCATCTTTGGTGACTACAGCGATATCACTTGAAAGCAAAGAAAGGCCTGCCTGAATAGCATTGGTTAAATCCTCGTCTTTGGGTGAACATGATGCAATGAATACCAGCACCGCCATGAATAATATGGGTAAATATCTCATAAGTTTTTTTTGGTTTAATTGAGAAAGCCTAAAAATACCACACAGATGCACGGTTAAGGAGATAATACGTTCAGTAGGGTAATCAACGGGGCAGAGAGGTGAACTGACTCGATAGAAATGGATGACTACTAACCTGTCGAAAACCAAATAAATAATATCTTTGCGGCCTTAAAATACAGAGCATGATTTCAGTAGACGCAGTAGGAGTTGAATTTAGTGGTACTACCCTATTTAGCAACATCACATTCAATATCAACGAAAACGATCGGATAGCCCTTATGGGTAAAAACGGAGCCGGGAAATCTACGCTTCTTAAAATAATGGCTGGTCTCAACAAGCCCACCAGCGGTAAGGTATCCGCTCCAAAAGAAGCCATAATCGCCTACTTGCCTCAGCATCTACTTACTGAAGACAAATGCACAGTCTTTGAAGAAGCCTCCAAAGCCTTTTCGAAAATACTGGACATGAAAAAGCAGATGGAAGAGCTTAATGTACAGTTGGAGATCCGAACCGATTATGAATCGGATGCCTATTCCAAGATCATAGAACAAGTCTCCGAGTTAAGTGAGAAGTATTACAGCATCGAAGAAGTGAATTTTGATGCCGAAGTAGAGAAAACCCTGATGGGGCTAGGGTTTGTACGCAGCGACTTTACCCGGCCAACCAGTGAATTCAGTGGAGGATGGCGCATGCGCATAGAGCTGGTAAAGATCCTTCTCCAAAAACCAGATCTAATTCTACTGGATGAGCCTACCAATCACCTGGACATCGAATCCGTTCAGTGGCTGGAGGAGTTTTTGAAGACCAACGCCAAGGCGGTTATAGTAATCAGTCACGATAAGATGTTCGTGGACAACCTTACCAACAGAACAATAGAAATCACCCGTGGTCGTATCTATGATTATAAGACCAACTACTCGCATTACCTCGAATTGCGCAGAGAAAGACGAGAACAACAGCAAAAGCAATTTGACGATCAAGCCAAGCAAATGGCAGATATTCAGCAGTTTATAGATCGTTTCAAGGGCACTTACTCAAAGACCTTACAAGTGCAGTCCAGGGTGAAGATGCTGGAGAAAATTGAGATTGTGGAAGTGGACGAAGTGGATACTTCAGCATTGAATCTCAAGTTTCCGCCTGCGCCTCGTTCAGGTAACTATCCGGTAATCGTAACCGACTTGACCAAAAGTTATGGAGACCTCACCGTTTTCAAAGATGTATCTATGACCATTTCGCGAGGTGAGAAAGTGGCCTTTGTAGGTAAAAATGGTGAGGGTAAATCCACACTGGTAAAGGCGATTATGGGTGAGATTGATCATGAGGGTACGATGCAATTGGGACATAACTCCATGATCGGCTACTTCGCCCAAAATCAGGCGGCAATGCTGGATGAGGACATGACGGTGTTTGATACCATAGACCAGATCGCACAAGGAGATATTCGCAGTAGAATCAAAGACATCCTTGGCGCCTTTATGTTTGGAGGTGATGCTATCGACAAAAAAGTGAAAGTATTATCGGGAGGAGAAAGGACAAGGCTGGCGATGATAAAGCTATTACTACAGCCAGTTAACCTTTTAATACTCGATGAGCCAACCAACCACCTTGACATCAAAACCAAGGAAATACTAAAAGATGCTTTACGTGCCTTTGATGGTACGCTCATCCTTGTCTCACACGACAGGGATTTTCTTGATGGGTTGGCCAACAAGGTTTTTGAATTTGGCAACAAGCGTGTAAAGGAGCACTTCGAAGACATCAATGGCTTCCTGCGCAACAAGAAAATGGAGAACCTTAAGGAGATTGAAAGAGCTGTAAAGGCTTAATTCTAAAGCGAGAAGTCATTCTCATTTCCTAAATTGTGTTCAAAGTTATATTTTGAACGATCTCAATGAAATAAAAGAGGAGCTGTTGAGCTTGGTCTATTCTGGACGAAAAGACGAAGCCATACAGTTGTTAAAGCAAAAGTATAGTGCAACAGATGAAGAAGCTGAGCAATTATTAAAGCTTGCAGTAAAAGAGTCTTTCACCCCGGTGGATTTTTTTAAACGTGCCGCCAAGGCAGGCACATCCGGTATTACTAAAGGGAAAGGTTGCAAACAAACCATTTTCGGCATGGTTGCTTTTGGTTTTGGGTTCTTTGGCATCCCTTTGCTATTAGCCGCAGCAGGTATTTTTATTTACCAATTTTACTTTATCTCCAACAGCACCCGCATAATCGGGACAGTAGTTGCTTCAGAAGAACCAAATAACAGCAGCACTCAGTATCGTTCTGTAATCTCCTATCAGATCAATAGTGAAACCTATTCAACACAATCGACTGTTACATCCAATACACCACAGTATTATGTTAATGACCCCGTTCCATTATTTGTTCATAATGATGATCCCAACGATGTATTGATTGATAGTTTCGTTGAAAGATGGTTAATGATTACCATCATAGGATCAATGGGGCTTTTCTTCACCATTATCATGATCGTGTTTATCAAAATGGCCAAAAGGCCATAAGGCAAAGCTTGAAAAAAGTGACTTTTATCATGCACTGATATGTAATGAGTCATTGCTATGAAAATGGGTTTAACCCGATATTGCAAACAGGTTATCCAACTTGTACCTCATAACTTCATACCGATGAAAACCATCTTTGCAGCTACCGATTACTCTGAAATAGGAAACAATGCAGTTCACTATGCCATGGACTACGCCAACGCCATAAAGGCAACACTTTTTGTATTTCATACCGGCCCAATACCAAAATTTAATCCCACTATTAACGAAGAAAAGTTTAACAAGATTGAACAAGAAGAAGAACAACATATTGTTGACAAGCTCAACGAACTGATTAACGAAATTTACGACCAGAGTAAGCTTACAATTGATAAAAGTAAAATTACTGCGATAGCTAAAACGGGGGTGATTAGCTCAGACACCATATTGGCACAAGCCAAGAAGCATGATGCAGACCTTATCATTATAGGTACGCATGGCAAATCAGCGTTGCAATTATTTGGCACTACATCAGCCACTCTAATATTGCAATCCAAAATTCCAATTCTAGCTATTCCTCCAGGGTATCAATACAAAAATATTGAGACATTGTCTTATGCCTCCGATTTCAGAAACCTGGTAAATGAACTCAAACAAGTTGTTGCCATTGCTAAGAAGTCGAATGCTCAAATTGAAATTCTTCACCTGGATTTTGGGTGGGACATTAACATGCCAAAGGCCCTGCTGAGTGAGTTGGAAAGTCAGGTGAAGTATGATAAGATTAACGTAATTATTGAAAAGGAAGTGAAGGGACTTACCATTCTGGAACAGATTCAACGACACATCAAGTCATCAGATCCTGATATGCTTGTTATGTTCCCTGAAAACAGAAGTTACTTTGATCGCTTATTCGGAATTGGAAAAACAGAAGAGTTAGCTTACAAAACTCAGTTGCCATTGCTTTCTTTCAGAAAAGAAGATATTCATTCCTAAAACAATCAATACCCATATAAATATTAAGTGCTATTAAAGTATAGACGGTAGCACAACCTGGAACCTGCACCCCTCGCCTTCGGTGGAATCTACCAATATAGATCCATTCAATTTGGTGAGGGTTTCCTTTACAATGTATAGCCCCAGCCCCGATCCGGTTGAATGCTCGTGTGCCCGATAAAACATATCAAATATGGCACCTTGCAATTCTTTATTAATCCCAATACCATTGTCCTCTACTATGATTTTAATTTTCTGTAAAGCCTCTTCAGCCTTTAATTTGATCCAGGATATTTCCTTGGCAGGATCATGATATTTAATTGCATTTGAAATTAAATTGCTAAAGATAATTTTTAGACGGGATACATCGGTAGTAATCACAAGGTCTTCCGGTATTTCCCAATGTATTTCAATACTCTCCTTTCCTGCGTGGTAGCGCAAGTCGTCTGCAATAGACTCCAGAAATAATTTAGCATTAATGGACTCTGTTTTTAACTCTACCCTGCTGTTTCTAGAGTAGTCAATGATTTCGCTGATAAAAATATCCATCGCCCTAATTCTGTCACTCATCAAGTCTAGGTATTTTGACTTCTCTGCTTCATCTTTTTCAAGTTTTGATAAATTGATGAGCCCGGTCAGCGTGCTCAGGGGCGAGCGTAAATCATGAGAAGCGCTGTATACGAACCGATCCAACTCTGCATTGGTTTTTAGCAGTTCATCATTTTGTTTTTTTATCACTCTCTCATTGGCTTTCAACGCCAATTCTGAGTCGTAATTAATTTTAGAATATAACATGAATGCGTATACGCTCACAAAAGCCGCAATCAATGTGTTCAGTACAAAAAAAATACTCGCCTGTTCACTATCTGCCTCTCTCCATTGGATAAAAGATAACTCTGAGGTAAATGTGATTACATTAAGGCCTAGCGAAAGTAAAACAAAAAGAAGTGCGCCTTTCCATTGTTCATAACCATATAGCGCTAAAGCCACTGCTCCAGCCGTAACGTATTGCAAATACATACCCGTAGCAAAGGGTTCACTGGTGGCTATTAGAAATATCATTATGTTAAAAGCCAACAGTCCAAATACTTTGGATGTTTCAATATAATCGTAGCGGATGAGCAACCAATTAATTGTGGCAAACAGGAAAAAACTCAGATAAACGTACGATTCAACTTCAATTCCTAAGTACTTATCTAAAATTGCATAGGTAGCAGTCGCTATAACAATCAAAAGATTTAGGTGCTCCATCAAAACACTCCGTCTCTGATTTAAAGTTTTATTACCTGAATCCATACTAAGGCGTGGCTGTTTTTACAGTCAAGAAGAAATCAACCCCATTATGGAAATGTAGGAAAAAGATCAGATTATTAGCAAAGCCACTGGTATAAAGATACGTTATCATAAGTTCATAATAATTGACATTTCTAATGAATTACACCTTATATATCAGATAACTACTAAATGTTTTAACTTGGGGTGTAAACCTCTCTAACTATGCCGAGCTACGAACAAGTCTTCGAAAATAACAAAAAGTGGATTGCACAAAAAAAAGCCAGCAATAAAGATTTCTTTATCAACCTGGCCAAAGGGCAAAATCCGAACTTCTTATATATAGGTTGTAGCGACAGCCGGGCAACAGCAGAAGAGCTTATGGGGGCGGCACCAGGTGAGGTTTTTGTTCATCGGAATATTGCCAACGTTATCAGCAATGTTGACCTCAATGCCATGAGTGTAATCGATTATGCTGTCTCTCATTTAAAGGTACAACACATCGTTGTCTGCGGTCATTATTTTTGCGGTGGTGTAAAGGCTGCCATGTTATCAGAAGACCTAGGAATACTTAATCCATGGCTTAGAAATATCAGGGATGTTTACCGACTCCATAAAGAGGAGTTAAATGCCATTAAGGCTGAAGAACAAAGATACATGCGGTTGGTTGAATTGAATGTGGAGGAGCAATGTATTAACGTCATCAAAACGGCAGCCGTGCAAAAGGCCTATTTGGATACGGGCTATCCCCTTGTTCACGGATGGGTATTCAACGTAAAAAGTGGTGAACTGCTTGACCTTAAAATTAATTTTGACGAGAAGTTAAAGGGCATTCAAGAGATTTACAATTTAGGCACGAATAAATAAACTCTGGCAGTTTCCTTCTCCTTAATGTTTAAAAAATGAATAAGTCTGACTAAATACATTTGTAGAGTTCTCTATGAAACATCAACTTCAAACATCTAAGAGAATCAAATCAGTTGAATTTATTATTTGGTTAATAATGGGATTTGCCTCAACCACAGCCTGTGCGCAGATGGCGAAGGTGATCAGCCAATTACCCCCCGTTAAGCTGAACACACTACCCGCGCCATTTAGTACTGAAGAGAATTTAGATATGCTCTACGCTATGCTCCCCCCTGGAGACTCAGTACAGTTTGTATCCGAGAGTGGTGACTCGAATGATTATTACGCACTCAATACAGAAGGCATCCGGTTCATTGATCTTAATTTCGATGGCCAACTTGATCTGTTATACTCAGGGCAATCTGGATGGAATAACCTGACCGACACCAAAGTATATTATAATTCAAATGATACCCTGAAGTTCTTTACAATCTTAAACGGTGATTTTCTAGCGATTGATCAAAAGGAAAATGAATACGAAATTTTTACCCATTGGTCACCTTGCTGCGACTCGTATACTTCAAGAATTGAAAAATACATTTTTAACAAAACAGATTCTGGTGTACTAAACCAGTCTATCTCCTTTGTTGGCAAAAACCATCTTAAAGGGTTTCCGGAATTTGATAGCAGGAAGGCAACAATAAAAGACCTAGAATTATTTGCCTCTTCGGAAGATTTTAAAGGAACATCACCTTGGTTCAGAGAGCGTAATCGAGATGCCAGAGATTCACTACAGAATGGCCACTTTATCAGTTTGATAAAGTTAAGAGGTGACATATCTGTAAATATTCTAGATCAAAAAATAACTAAGGGAATAACCTGGTATTTAGTTGTTACGGACATATTAGCCTCTACACCCAAATCGTTATATGAGTGGTCATCTGGAAAAGGAAGAAGATTGGTGGGCTGGACAAATAGACTCAATGAATGAGATCAATCAGCTTATTGCGCTACAGCAAAAACATGGCTTAAAAGTTGTACCTCGAGGAAACACCGTAGACAATTTGATATCCGTTGATTTCTTTTCAAAGGATAAAAGCTGGCACCTATTCATTGAAGATGAATACGGAGACTTTAATTCTGAAAAACAATTAATGTGTATTTTCCTTGTGTTAAGAGCGCTCGAAGATTACGATGAGGCAAGTGATTTTTTAGATTGGTGTAACCAATCTGGCATAAATGCAAACGACTCACTGTGGCTCCCTTACTTTAAGGATTTGGCCACCAGTTATGCTGAAATAAAAAATACACTTGGTGAGATTGACTCGGTAATTTTATCGCTTGAATACCAACTGAGATCCGGAGCGTTCTATGAATTAACTCAACTCTGATTGATCTGCTTGCAAATTATCTCTTGTTAACAAATGCTCCTTTCACGGTTTCCTCATCGAATCCCTCTGCAACCAAACTCTTGTTGGCGTATACATACAACGCTGTGTTGAAAATAGTGTTGGCAACACTGAATATTAAACCAACAAGCAGCATCAATAAAACCCCTACCCCTATTCCGATTAGGAGTCCAGTAACGTCAAAGGCGTTGGCCAACACATAGGTAAGGCCAAAACTTAAAGCAATAATTAGAACGAACACAAAGAACTGAATCAGTCCTAATCCAAAATGCCTTATCAAACTCTCTCCCCAGGTTTTCTTTATCACCTGGGTCGATTTTTTAACAGCATCAATTGGTCCAAGACCCTCGTATACTAAAACAGGAACAACAAAAATACTGATGATACTCCATGCCATGCCCAACAATCCGATAAGGATGCTGGCTACAATTTGACCTCCTTTACCCAGACGTGAAGCAAGGTTATCCAATATTTTTAAAAGTAGCCCCACTGTTGCCGACAACAGGCTCCACTGAAAAATTAAACCCAACTTGGTAAATGCAAACCTCATACTTTCGCCAAAAGTGGCATTCCCTCCCTCGAACCTGATTTTGGTAGTATACACCACACATACATTGAAGAAGGTAGCTATAAAAGCTAATCCAAAATAGGTAAGAAAAATAATTATATACTGAAAGACCTGAAGTGAGTCTTGCGAAAGTCCTTCAGCCATAATAGTAGGAACGACAGAGGGAACAATCATAGCAACAGCAAACAAGCTGGAGAATATGAAAGAGAGCATCGCGAACCAAATAAGTTCACGGTCCTGATTGATTACACGAAATGTCAATTGTGTAATCTTCCAGCTTCTTGTAAATGCATTCATAGGGTAAATTTAGGTAGGTGAAATTAAAGATTTCCAGCTGAATTACCTACCACCGCATGAAGGACTGTTATGGAAAAATCAACGGATAAATCCAGGTAACTCTCCAAAATACTGAGATTGCTCTTTACTTAGTAGATAGTCCTTAGTTGCCCAAACGATCGCCTTATAGGAGTTGTAAATCTCACGGTTAAAATTGATAAGAGTTGATATCTCTACATCCGATAGATTAAAATCTGTCCCCTCCTTATACAAGTTATTGAGTTCCTCAGTGTATCCCTTCTGAATAGTGTGATAAATATCAACCATATCTTCAAAAGCATTAAACCCTTCTGGTTTTAAAAGTAGAGTCGAAATCTTTTCATAAAACTTGTTTAGTTCCTCACTACGGTGCGCGTAAATTTGGTACTTAACATCATTCGAAGAATTTTTAAACTGCTCAATATCCAGCTGACTATCTTTAATACTCTTTGCAGCAAACATGCTATTCCTTATTGATGCATTGATCCGATCCAGAAACTCAAGTTCTTCACTGTTTAAGCCCGCCTTGTTAAACTTTACAGCATAGGCATGCATTTCGCCATGAATTTGCTTAAGCGAATCATATTTTTCGGTAACAGATTTACTTTCATAATCATCACCTATAGAAAAGGTTCTGCTTTTTATATTGGACCCGAACGAATGCGAAACAAAAGTTATTACCATCAACATAAATCTACGGGTTTCCTTTGCCAGGGCATCCAAGGCCAACTCCCCACCCGTAGAAGCTGGAACTGCTGAAATGTATTTTACTCCCTCCCCATTTCCTTCGAACATACTGTTCAATAGCCTACCAAACCTGTTAAGAAAAGGAAAAAACAAGGCAACACCGAACACATTGATTCCACTTTGAAACACCACTAAAGCCAACAAATCATCTTGAATATTGGCAACATCAGTAATTAAGCTGTTAATGGGTTTCAGCGCAATCAATACAATTATTATTATAAAGGTATTATATATGAAATTGCCTAAAGCCACCCTTTTCTTTGCTGCAATACCTTTCACTGACGCAATTAGCAGTTTAACAGTGGTTCCTACTTCTGAGCCTAAGACCATGGCCATAGCTGGCAACAAGGTAATGGCTTCACTGTTGAGCGCAGTAAGGGTAATAGCCACAGTGGCAGAACTGGATTGAATAATTGAAGTGAGTACAAACCCGGCAAGGACAAATACAACCAGTGGATAGCTGCTTAATAATGAAAAGTCGAACCCATGGACTATCTCTTCGAAGCCACTTTTCATAAAACTCAATCCAATAAAAAGCAAGCCAAACCCTACCAAAAATTTACTCCAATGAAAAGCCTTTTGATCGACACGAAAAAGTGTCATGGCAATGCCAAAAATACCCACAAGAGGATACGCAATGCTCTCTATGTTTACCTTAAAACCAAGGGTAGCTACTATCCAGCTGGTAAGTGTTGTGCCAATATTTGCACCCAAAATAACAGACAACGCATTCTGCATAGCCAGTACTCCTGACCCAACAAAGGCTAGTACCATCAGGCTCACCACAGAACTACTCTGCAGCACGGCTGTAACAATAGCCCCAGATGCAACTGCTTTAAACTTGTTATTCGTTTGTGTTTTTAAGAAAAGCTTGAAAGACCTACCGGCCAACTTACTAAGTGCCTCTTCCAAGAAATTAGTCCCAAGAAGAAACAACCCAATACCAGCCCCCATCATTGAGAGGTCATAAAAAAACTGCATGCCTGTTTTGAGATTTATAGCGTCAATGAACTACAAAGATTGTCCAAATTCCACTGAGAACCATTGAACTATGCTCATTTTCCAATATGACGGATATCATACCAATACATGCAGCAACTGTATAGTTTTGGGTGACAAAATCGAAACACAATGGATGCACATTTTTATAATGTAGATGTTAATTGGAATCAGGACCGTAGGGGAATGATGTGTTCACCGGAGCTTAGTTCTTCATTAAGCGGAAATGGTTGTATTGAAGTGGCCACACCACCTGAATTTCCAAAAGGAGTAGCGGGGATTTGGTCTCCTGAACATTTGTTCACAGCGTCTGTGGCAAGTTGTATTATGACCACATTTCTTGCCATTGCCGAGAATTCAAAACTCGAATTTTCTCAATTCGGCTGCAAAGCCGTAGGCAAACTTGAAAAGGTGGAAAAGGGATTTGAAATGACTGAAGTAGCCGTGGAACCCCAAGTACAATTGCTACACGAAAAAGATCGCGATCGCGCTTTAAGGGTACTAGACAAAACAGAAAAGAATTGTCTGATCACCAATTCCATCAAAGCAAAAGTGATTATGAACCCTGTAATTACCGTTACTAACGAGGGTAAGGTAAACGAGCCAGCATAGCAAGACACTCTACTTCGACCTAGTATTGGCATTTCAATCCGCACATGTAAGCCATCTTGTATATTGAGAAGGCTTGATGTATTCTTGTTCCATTTCTACGCAATCACGAGTGGACAAGGATAAGATTCTATTAACCCAACTTTCAACCCTGCTGAATATTACTCTTCTAGTAACAATCGGCATATTCATCTTACTCATCGCATTACATTTTGGCACCTTCACCCCTTCCGAAAAAATAGTTTCCTTGCCAAATGATAAGAAGGAAATAAGTCCCTATTGGCAAGCCCCTTCTCTCACTGCCATTCCACATAATGAAGAAGGTGATCTGATACGATACGGTCGCGAATTGATCATGCACACATCTGTTTACCTTGGACCAAAGGGAACGGTAAAACCTATCAGCAATGGAATGAATTGCAGAAATTGCCACCTGGATGGGGGCACCAAAGCTTTTGGCATAAACTACGCTGCTGTTGCTTCGTCCTACCCTAAATTGAGAGAGCGATCAGGGACAATGGTAGATGTAGCCGAAAGAGTTAATGAGTGCATCGAGCGCAGTCTTAATGGCACACGCCTTAATGATGATGATAAGGAATTGGAGGCGATGGTTGCTTACCTTAAATGGATTGGGAAAGATGTACCAAAGGGAACCGTTCCAAAAGGAACAGGAATGAAAAAGATCGCTTTCTTAACCAGGCCCGCGGATCCTGACCTAGGTAAAATAGCCTTTGACAAGCACTGTATTGAATGCCATGGTGCTAATAGTGAAGGTGAAATGGAACCCAACGGAAAGGAATGGCTTTACCCACCACTTTTCGGAGAGCATACTTACAACATGGGTGCAGGCTTATACCGGTTGAGCAAGTTTGCCAGTTTTGTGAAATACAACATGCCTTTCGGAACGACACATGACGCACCTGTATTAACTGACGAGGAAGCTTGGGATGTGGCAGCTTACGTCAACTCTTTGCCTCATCCAGCCAAAGACATTTCTATTGATTGGCCAGACATATCAAAGAAACCCATAGACCATCCATTTGGTCCATTTGCGGATGGCTGGTCAGAAGAACGACACAAATACGGGCCATTTGTGGATTAAATACTAGTTTCTCCTGGTTAATAAGGTATAGCCCTGAAGCTTATCGTTTCTGTACGATTCTGATTTAACGACCGCCACCTTTGGCGCAAGCCATTCCACAGTTGTAAAATTGAATGTCATGCCGATACCCATTTTTGTATTGACAGTACTGTTACTTGTAATCTTAAAACATTCAAAAGTACCAGCCGGAGTAGTAATGGATTCCTTAGCCACAACCTTTCGGTTAGTAATATTCACCGTCATGTTCATGGGTATGGGTGAATTAGAAGTAGTGAGGGTGACAGAGCCATCATTTAAAGTTTGACCCACAGACAGGTCATTGGGCACTTCCAGGTTGTCTGCTTCTATCTGCATTTCATAATTCTGAAAGGCCTTCATCTGCTCTTCATTAATGAAATTGCGCATGTCCACCATCATGGTTCCATTCTCACATTTAAACTCTAGATCCCCTTTCATTACCTCTTTATCTTTTTTGTCATATACGGTTGACTGTACAATAGCAGAGAAAGAATTGGCATCTCCTGAAAAGCTAGTCACTTTTTGCATCTGTTTTCCTGTAACCTTACCCTTTGCATTATAGCTCTCCATCTCCCACTCACTTCCCTCGGACAATTGATAATACTGATTGCATTGGGCAATCCCTGAAGTTATTCCAATTACAATTCCAACAATAATTAATAATGCGCGCATGGTCCCGATTTAGTTTAGAAAACATTGAAGTCAAATATATGAATTCTAAACGATGCAAGTCAATGCTCTTCTACTGATCTCTCAAACACCTGGCGGGATTAATGTTGGCTGCTTTGATCGCCTGTGAAGCCACTGTAAGCCAGGCAGTGATTAACGCAATAGCACCTGCAGCTATAAAATAAGTTGCCCCCAATTCAATATGAAACGCGAACCGTTCCAGCCACAGACTCAACAACCAATAGCTAATGGGTAAGGCTATGACTATGGATAGCAATACCATTTTGGTAAAATCACCAGATAACAATAACACGACATTGGTTGCCGATGACCCCATCACTTTTCTAATTCCAATTTCCTTTATTCTCCTTTCTGCAGTAAAAGTGGCCAGGCCAAAAAGGCCAAGGCAAGAAATTAATATAGCCATGGTGGCAAAGTAAAATGACAGAGATGCTACCCTCTGCTCCGCTGCATATTGCTTAGCATATTCCTGGTCTTGAAACTGGTACTCAATAGTAAATCCGGGATTAAACTCATTATAAAATTTTCCAAGAGTTGCCAACGTCTCCTTTTCTTTTCCAGCTTCAAGGCGAATCATAATGTTCCAGTTATTCCTGGGGCTTAACCTAAAAAATAAGGGATTGACCACGTCATGCAAAGATTGAAAATGAAAATCTTTGACTATCCCTATGATTTCCATATCATACATACCCCACAACTTGATAGTTTTACCTATAGGGTCTTCCAAATTCATTACCCGGATAGCTGCCTCGTTAAAAATAATCTTAGTACTGTCCGCTCCAAATTCCTCAGAAAAAGTCCGACCAGCTGCCAATTCAATACCCAGCGTTTCAATCAATCCGTAGTTACTGGCTACGTTCTCAAAAAGAATTTCATCATCAGGGTTTTTACCGTCCCATTCCAATCCACTGGTATTGTTATCCCGGCCAATTAAAGAATGACCAAGGCTGGAAGCACTTACCACCCCAGGAATTCTCAGCACCTCTTTCAAAAACGTTTCTTTTTTAGTTTGTACAGTTCCCTCAATAGGAAATTTAATTAATCGCTCCTTTTCATATCCAAGGTTTTGTGTTTGAACATACTCTATTTGCTGATACACCACCAATACAGATACGATCAATATAACAGAAAGTGCAAATTGGAAAATCACCAGTCCTTTTCGAGCCCAAAGCTCCCCCCAAGTGCCCTGCATTTGCCCCTTCAGAACAGCTGCCGGTCTGAACCCGGAAATATATATAGCCGGATAGCTACCCGCCAATAACCCAGTGAACAACACAATCCCTACCAGCCATTTCAATAATTCTGGATCCAACAGGGTGAGCACAATCTTTTTTTCCGTTATCAGGTTGAACTGAGGAAGAAAAAGCCAAACAATACAGAGCGCCAAAATTGCAGACGACAAGCTCATGATGAGCGATTCACTAATGTATTGCAAAATGATAGATGCCCGTGCCGCTCCGACTGATTTTTTAATCCCTACCTCTTTGGCCTTTCGTGATGCCCTGGCCGTGGAAAGGTTCATGAAATTGATACATGCGATTACCAAAATGAAGATCGCGATAATAGAAAACAATTGAACATACTCAATTCGCCCTCCTGACTGAACAGCATTTTCGAATCTCCCATGCAGGTACCGCTCAGAATATCGCTGCAAAAATAAGGTGACGTTAGATTCTTCATCTTTTCCCTTCACAAAATCAGCTATCTTATCCGAGAAAGCCTCTGCATCACTTCCCTCTCGCAATACTATAATAGTAGAAGGTCCATTATTCCCCCAACTCAACAACCAATCGTTGTCATCCTTATAAAACTCAAATGTCAAAACAAAGTCAACCTGAATTGTAGAACTAGAAGGGAGGTTTTCAAAAACACCTGATATAATAAAACTTTTATCGTGTTGTAATTCCACTGTTTTGCCCACTATCTCCTGCTCCTCTTCACCAAAGAGTTTTATAGCCAGATCACGCGAGATCACAATAGAAAATTTATCCATCAATACCTGGTCAGGTTGTCCTTGCAATAAGGGATAGGAAAACATATTGAAAAAATCACTACCAACGTGATATCCCTCTGCCTTTACATTATGATCTTTTATAGACAAAGTAAATGGTTCAATCCACGTAGTGGTAGCCGCGTATTCTACTTCCGGAAATTCTTCTTTTAGGGTTTCAGCTAATATACCAGGTGTCGAGGTGGTGGTCATCACATGATCAGCATACCGTTGATGTTCCATTACTTCATACAACCTCTCATCCAGGGCATGGAATTTATTGACACTCAATTCATCTCTTACCCATAGATAAATAAGCAACGTACACGCAAGACCGGTAGCCAGCCCAAAGAGGTTGATTAGAAAATAGCCACGACTTCTTTGGAAATTGCGATAAATGAGGAGTAAACTGTGTTTAATCATAGTTTAGGCACTAAATATGTACAAAGACACTTAGCTATCGTAAGGGTTGCATCAGGCATTAATGTAACCAACTGGAATACTTGGCTAAATGTGAATGGTTACTACCCCTTAACTAATTAATTCAAGCTACGAGATAGTTATTCTTCAAGTGGAATCACTAAATTTTGAACCTGAACTATGAGAGAAATCTTCATTGAAGCCCTTCACAAACCGATTTACCATGCGCTGCCCTTCTTGCTGTTCACCATTCCTTTAGTCCTACTCTCGTTTCCTAAAAATGCAAATGGAGCATGGCTCATTGCCGGATATTGTTATCTGGCATTTATAGTTTTGAATATCGTACTACAATGGTTTTCAGAAAATCAATGGCAATACTTTTTCCACTCCATCGGCTTTTCAGTAGCCTACATTTTAGTAATTGCGATGATTATGCCCATTCTTATCAAACTGTTAAAACTGGAAGGATCTGGCGAAAGTGCCATGGCATTTTTATTCATCATATATCATCCAGTAGGGCTGCTGATTGTTATGTTGGCCAAATGGATTTACATTAAAATAATGTAGTCACTTCCCTCAAAGTGAATTATTGATCTTCACAATTTAATTCACCTAATCCTGTTTTAGCGCATTCAGTGGATTACTATGAGCTGCTTTAATGGAGCGGTAACTCACGGTAAGCAAAGCGATTAAGAAAGCTAAAAGGCCTGATGCTAAAAATATCCAAGCATCAAGTGATATCTTGTATTCAAATCCCTTCAACCATTCGTTCATTGCAAAGTAAGCCACGGGACTTGCAATAATAAATGCTATACCCACCTGTTTTGTAAAGGCGGAGGAAAGTAAAACAAAAAGATTTGTACTGCTGGCTCCCAATACTTTTCTTATACCCAGCTCCTTTGTTCTCCTTTCAATGTTATAAGTAGCCAATCCAAACAAACCCAGGCACGCTACCAGAATACTAAGCCCTCCCCCCATTCTAAAAATCATCCCTGCCCGCTGCTCAGCTTCATAAAACATATTCAATTGCTGATCCAGGAAGTGATACTCTATAGGTGAATATTCATCAAACATATTATGAACAGCTGTTGCTCCCTGTATGGCTTGCTCCACATCACCGGCTATTTTGAGTGAAAAATAATCAATAGACTGTACCGGATTGTTCCACGAACCAATTACAATCGGTGCCACTTTTTGATGCAACGATTGAAAATTGAAATCTTTCAACACTCCTATTACCGTCATATTAAATCTTTCACCGTCATTCTCAAGGTGCAAGGTTGTTCCAAGCGGGTCAGTTAAGCCCAAAGCCTGAACAGCAGATTCATTCAATAAAACTGTTGTAGAATCTACAAGGCTATTGGCCTGAAAGAACCGGCCACTCTGCAGAGACAAACCATAAGTGGATAACATATCTTCATCAAAGCCCATAAAGTAAGTACGTACTGAATCAATACCGACAGCGCTACTTTCCTGGCTTTTAACATAGGCTTCCGCTATCCGCTTCCACTCCCCTGGCACTCGGGACGAAACGGCAACATTCTGCACTCCTGGCACTTTGGCATATTCCTCTTTCATCGTTTGAAAGCTTCTCCTCACATTCCCACTATTGATATCAATCACAACGAGCCTTTCCTCATCAAACCCAATGTCTTTATTTTGAATAAAATTAAGTTGCCGGCCTATTACGATC
>JBATLM010000004.1:0-12876 GCA_049289315.1 Cyclobacteriaceae bacterium | reverse complement strand
TGGTAATAGTGCTGCTCATCCCTGTCAACAATGGTTATTTTCCATTCCTTGTGGTTAAGTGCCTTGTATAATTTGTTGGCCATCATTGTTCCGGCCGTTCCTGCTCCTAAAATGAGTATGTTTTTCATGTTTCCTCTGCTCTATTGTAGATCAAACATACCCCTAAGACAATGGGAGTCCCATGACTACGCTCAAAGGAAAGCATGATCCTCCTCAAGTAGGTATGTGACTTTAGTTACAGATAAAGGGCTTTTTAGCGTTTTCAGGCAATCGTGCAACCTTTTGACAGCCGATGCGTCTTACATGCATAATTCACTTATGTATCGACCCCTTATGCATTCACCAGAACTACTGAAAGGAACCTTACAGACCATTTTGCTCAAAGTGCTCAAAGACAACGGCAAGATGTACGGTTATGAAATCACACAAAAAGTAAAGGAGCTATCTGTGGGCAGAATCCTTCTTACTGAAGGGGCGCTATACCCTGCCTTGCACAAACTGGAAGCAGACGGTTTGTTGCAAACTGAAACTGTGCTGATGGGAAAACGCGTGCGTAAATACTATACCATTACAGTAACTGGTAAAAGTTTAGTTAAAGAAAGAGTAATGGAATTCAAGGAATTTATCAAAACCATGTCCGCTGTACTGCAAGTACAAATTGCCTAGACTATGCCGCAGCTCACCAGCGAACATATCAACTATATCATCAAAGACCTCCATTATAGGGGATTGGTCTACGAGCCGTTGCAAAACGAGTTGGTCGATCATATTTGTTCCAGTGTAGAAACTGAAATGGAACAAGGGAAAAAATTTATAGATGCCTATCAGGAAGTTTTGAAATCATTTGGCCACACCAAAGGACTTCGTGAAACGCAACATCAAACCATTAGATCAAAAAATTCAATTTTTAAAGCCATGTTAAAAAACTACCTCACCATTGCTATCCGCAACCTGCGCAAGCAAAGTTTTTACTCCGTTATTAACATCACTGGCCTTGCTGTAGGAATAGCATCATGCCTTGTGATTGTTTTATACATATTCAATGAGTTGAGCTACGATAAATACAATACAAATGCGGATCGTATCCATCGCATAGAATCTGAAATTCTTTTTAATGGAAATCATCTTCAGATGGCCACCGCATCTGCACCAATGGGCCCTGCCATCAAAGAGGGGTACCCTGAAGTGGAAGAAATGACTCGCATTCGCGAAGAGGGGACAATGCTGGTCAAGAGATCGATTGATAATATCAGGGAAACGAATGTGGTATATGCCGATAGTACAATATTCAATGTATTCACTATTCCTCTTATCAGTGGAAATCCAAAAACTGCACTCGTTGAGCCCAACACACTGGTGTTAAGCGAAAGCACCGCTGCTAAGCTTTTTCCCAACAATGAAGACCCCATAGGTCAAGCACTCATTCTGGATAACCGACACGACTATAAGATTACTGGAATCTACAAGGACATACCACGAGAGAGTCATTTCCACTTCAGCATGATGCTTTCTATGGAAAGTCTCGAAGACAGTAAAAACGATGAATGGTTAAGCCACAATTTTATTACCTATTTATTATTACGTGAAGGAAGCAGTGCTCAGGAGTTGGAAGCCAAATTTCCTAAACTTATTGATACCCATGTAACTCCGTTGTTAAAACGCATGCTTGGGCCAGAGGTGAACATGGATGCGTTCTTGCAAGCCGGAAATAAACTTAACTACACTCTTCGACCATTGGTGGATATCCATTTGCATTCTGATCTGTCCGGTGAGTTTGAACCGAACAGTGACATTACCTATGTGTATCTCTTTGGAGCTGTAGCCTTATTCATTTTGCTAATTGCCTGTATCAACTTCATGAATCTTTCTACCGCGCGCTCTGCCAACAGGGCAAAAGAAGTAGGCATGAGAAAAGTAATGGGTTCATTGCGTCTTCATCTTGTCAATCAGTTCTTAATGGAATCTATTCTATTGAGTGTTTTTTCATTCGTAATAGCTTTATTTCTGGCTTACCTTGCTATGCCCTTCTTCAATGATCTGGCCGGCAAGCAAATTTCAATTCCGTGGTCAAATCCTGTTTTCATAGCAATCGTTTTTGGTGTGTCCGTTCTTATTGGAATTTTTGCCGGTACCTATCCTGCATTCTTCCTATCGGCCTTCCGTCCTATCAATGTATTAAAAGGCAATATGGCCCTTGGAATGAAAAGTGGATTGATTAGAAGTGGTCTTGTTGTATTTCAGTTTTCCATTTCAATCATCCTCATCATAGGCACGTTTACGGTACAACAACAACTTTCATACATCCAGCAAAAGAAAATTGGTTTTAACAAAGATCAAGTGATTGTAATACAAGACGCATACGCAATGGGCGATCAGTTACAATCCTTCAAAGACGAAGTCTTAAAAAATTCAGCCATTACCAACGGCTCTATATCTGGTTTTCTACCCGTGGCTGGTACCAGCCGAAATGACAATGTTTATTGGCCGGAAGGAACTGACCCTGCGCAAAACAATATGGTGAGCTTACAGATCTGGTCAGTCGATCAGGATTATGTGCCTACGCTTGGCATGGAAATAATTGATGGCCGAAATTTCTCCCTCGACTTTCCTTCTGATTCCGGTGCCGTTGTATTGAATGAGGCGGCTTTAAAAATGTTTAACTACACAGAAAACCCAATAGGCAAAAAAATCTCTACGTTTGGTGATGGTATGGGCGCTGACGGAAAACCAAATTCCGTAAGTTTTGAGGTGATAGGATCGCTGAAGGATTTTCACTTTGAATCGTTGAAGCAGAGTATTACTCCGGTGGCACTGTTTCTTCGCAGAAGTACTTCGCGGATATCATTTCGTTTTCAGGCAACCGATACGCAAGATGTAATCAAGACTATTGAAAGTACCTGGACCAGCATGGCTCCAGGCCAACCTTTTCAATATACATTTCTTGATCAGGCATTCGGCAAGATGTACGATTCTGAGCAACGATTAGGTAAAATATTTGCAGTCTTTGCTGGTCTCGCCATTCTCGTTGCCAGCCTTGGGTTATTTGCTCTCACTTCTTTCACAGCTGAACAGCGCAATAAAGAAATTGGAATTCGTAAAGTGCTCGGTGCATCTGTTAGCAGTATTGTAATTTTGCTCTCCAAAGAGTTTGGTAAGCTTATCATAGTAGCCTTCATTCTTTCCGTGCCTATCGCATGGTATGCGGTCAACTGGTGGTTGGAAAGCTATATGTATAAAGTAGAAGTAGGTGTAATCGTTTACCTGTTGGCAGGATTGGCGTCTTTTCTGATTGCATGGATTACCATGGGCTATCAATCAATGAAAGCAGCGAGCTCTAATCCGATTGATGCCTTGAGAAGTGAGTAATTCAGTGAGCACAAAGTAACGAATAGCTTGAAACAGTTTTATAGAAACTAGCTAGCCGCTATTTAGTTCGGCTCGAACCGATCCTTCATGTAGGTGACACCGGTCTTCCCATGTGGTTTCGGTTTTCCGTTTTCATCCAGGTTCACAAAAATTAATTTTTCTATGGATAGAATGGGGTCGCGTGTCATTTTGTTTCTCACTTTACATCGAAGTGTAATGGATGATCGGCCGAATTCGGTTGCTAAGATTCCGATTTCTATGATGTCGCCTTGTTTGGGTGCTGAAATAAAGTTGATCTCAGAAATGAACTTGGTGACGATGTGCGTATTGTCCAGTTGAATGATCGCGTAAAGCGCTGCCTCCTCATCTATCCATTGTAGCAGCCTTCCTCCAAACAAAGTTTGATTGGGGTTAAGGTCTTCTGGCTTCACCCATTTACGGGTGTGAAAATTCATCGCTGATTCTTCCATCATTTTATTGACTTTATTAATTGTTGATAAAACCAGATTCCATCTTGATAGCCCCTTATGCTGATGCGCTCATTTATTCCATGAAATCCGATAGGATCATTCATTGGGCTAAACTTAATTATCTGGTCAGACACCTTTCCAAAATGACGGGAGTCAGTGGCGCCCACCATCAAGAACGGGGCAACAATCACTTTATCAAATGTTTTTCTGGCAGCAGCTTCTACTAATTTAAAACCGAAACCATCAACAGGAGTTACCGCAGAAGGGTCGTTTCCAAAACTCAATTTCGATACTGTAACACGAGGATCATCAATCACTGAAATAACCCGATCTTTCACAGACTGCTGCGTATCACCTGGCAACAATCTAAAATTAATTATCGCGTTTGCCAGTGTCGGAATCACATTGTCTTTTACTCCTGCCTTGATTACAGTAGGCGCGATCGTTGTGCGAACCATGGCGTTACCTCCTGGGCTTTGTTCGTAAATTCCTACAATTGTGTTTTTAAAAAGCCACTGATTAGCAAACACCATTTTTTGCAAAAACGGTTGCTCCGGCCCAATGTATTGAATAAAGTCTTTGGTGGATTGTGAAAAATCTGCCTCAAATGGATTCGCCCGAAGTCTTACGATTGCATTGGTTAAAATGTCGATGGCCGTTTCAGTGGCAGGCATCGATGAATGTCCTCCACTTAATTCCACCGAAAGCTCGAGCGACATATACCCCTTCTCTGATGTTCCTACCAAAGCCACAGGTTGAGTAATCCCAGGAATTTTATCCACTGTAATAATTCCCCCCTCATCCAAAACCAATTCTGCTTTTATATTTCGCGATTCCAATAAAGCTGCGATAGCAATAGCCCCCTCTCCTCCTATTTCTTCATCGTGGCCAAATGCCAAATAGATAGTACGCTCAGGAACAAAATTTTCTGAAAGCAACTTTTCGATGGCCTCCATGATGGAAATCAGACTCATCTTATCATCAGCAGTACCTCTTCCCCAAATCGTATCACTTTTTACAATGCCTCCAAAAGCATCGACTGACCAAAGTGATTCCGTTCCGGGTTCCACTGGCACCACATCCATATGGGCCATCAAAACAATAGGATTGGCACTCGTACTTTTGCCCTCCCATTTGTACAGCAAACTATAGTCTTTCACCTTTTCCAATTCTAATTTTTGATGAACCAATGGGTAAGTCGATTCAAGAAACCGATGAAAAGCGTAGAACTCTGCGGTGTCTAATGGAATGCTGTCTCCATAAGAAATTGTTTTTATCCGAATTGCGCTCTTGAAATTTTCTATCGCTGACGCTGAAATTTGTGGTGATGCCTCGCCCGCAATATCCAATTGCTTCGATTTAAACTGAAGGGTGTTGAAGAGAAGCACTCCGACCAGGACAATTAGTAACGCTAATAATAAAAGAAAAAATTTTTTCATTAGTTACTTATATTTTTTCCCGTGTTTGATCACCATATCTACATCCTGAAGCAAATCGATATGGCGCAACACATCTCCTTTTACTGCAATGATGTCGGCATATTTTCCTGCTGACACCGTTCCATAATCTTTATCTACTCCCATTAATACAGAAGGCCAATAACTGGCAGCACGCAAAGTATAAATGGGGTCCAGCCCAAATTCGTTTACCCACACGTCTAACTCATTCCATGTACTTTGACTATGAAATTTCAATGGCACACCACTGTCAGTGCCAATCAACAAAACTACTCCGGCATCTTTTAGTTGTTTCATTTTTCGCTCCAGCGTAGGCTTACGAATAGGATTTAATTGAAAATACGGAAGCTGACCTGGCTGTTGGATAGAACCTTTAATATCTTGAATAATGGAATCCGGCAAGTCTAAATGCCACGAGTCGTTATCCAACTGTTCAGGATTGTCTCGGATGTAGTTATAATTATAAAGCACCTCTACTGTGGGTGTCCAAAATAAAGGACCCAAATTCATCTGTGCTGTTCGCTCTTTAATCATATCCATGATGTCTTCTGGATACTCAGGAGCAGAGGAAAGTCCGGTGTGTTCAAAACAGTCGATACCCACTTTCATTCCTCTTCGAATTTCTTCCGGTCGGTGTGAGTGCCCCACAACTTTCAAATTATTCTTATGGGCTTCATCCACCACAGCCGTTACTTCTTCCATGGTCATTTCATCCTGATCGATCAGTTTAATAAAGTCAACCCCTGCCTTGGCCAGTTTTTTTATTTTGTTTCTTGCATCTGCTTCTCCCTTTACACCCCATCGAAAATCTTCAGTCCCGGGGTAAGGCTCATGCTGAATAAATGGGCCAGACATATACATGGTCGGACCAGGTATTTCGCCTTTATTAATCCTGTCGCGTACATTAATACTCGCTTCTAGTGGTGCACCCAAATCACGGGCACTTGTGACTCCCGCCATCAACAACTGATGAGCTGATGATGGCATAATTACTTTTTCTAAAATCGGTGGTTTGTATGTTTTGTCCCAATGGGTGTAGTCACTGTGTCCGTTCAGCATCAAGTGAGTGTGCATATCCCACAGTCCTGGCATTACGCTCATTCCTTCTGTCGAAATAATTTCAGCTCCATTTGGAATTTCTACTTCTCCAACACGACCTACCTTTTTGATGCGCTCGCCTTCAATAATGATAACACTGTTTTGCAGTGGCGTGCTGCCAAAGCCATCAATCAATGTGCCGCCCACCAATGCTTTAACATTAGTTTGTGCCCACGAAGAGTAGCTCGCTATGAAACAAAGTAGAGTTATAAGTTTTCTCATGACGTTTTTAGAATTAGCTCAAAAAGTAAATATACGTTCTCAAAGTTAGCTTGAAATCAAGACGAGTCCGTCCTTTGTGATTTTTTACAAATCGAGCGATCAGAAATCACCAACCTTAAAACACAGCCCATCTGGTGGAGATCCTATAGATGGTGTATTTTTTGGTGTATCATCGATGGAGTAGGCTGCGGGAATAAATTCATCTCCCCAAGCCTGACACGCTGCCGAATCACAAAATGGTCCAGCTGTTCCGGTGGGGGCTCCCATTTTGGTTTCGCAATCCGTAGATCCATCACAATCCCAATTGGCATAAACAAAGTTTTGAAAGGTGGTATTATTCACTTCTATTCCGCAACTTTCACATGATTGGCCCGATGCTCCGCACTCTGAGATAGTGCCATAGCACTTATTTAGATTTTTACCATAGAAGGGAAGTGAACAGCATTTTCCGGCACTCGGGCAGAGGTAAGGAAAAAGTGGATCCGTGCAAAGGATAGCATCGGGGTCAGTCTCTTCAACACAATTGGATGTAAGTCCAACAAATAATACGAGAACAAGACACTGCAGTAATACACCTCTTAAAGTAACCATAGCCAATATGTTAATTACTAAATATAATAAGAAACGGCTAAGTGCTCAAAGAATACAACATTTGTGCATTAGGCGATTAGAGCGATTTTACTGAACGGGTATGTTGTCAAAGTCGCCCCGCAATTGTCTGTATCTCTTGCGTGCTTCCGCAGCATAGACACTTCCGGGAAATCGATTTAAAAATTCTCGATAGATTTCCATGGCGGGATCCTTTTCATTTTTATAGTTTTCGAGAATATCCCCTTGTGTGAAGAAGGCGTCATCCGCCAGAATATCATCTCCGTATTCGTCAATGATTTTTTGCAGCAATGAATAGGCCTGATCAAATTCCCCTCGCTTTAATCTGATTTGTGCTTCCAGCCAATACACATCATCCAAAATGGTGGTGTTCGCAATTTTCGAAGCCGCGCTATCAACTGGCACTTTAGATGGAAGAATTCCACTTTTCAAACTGGCCATTCTCATCAAAGCTGTATCCACTTTATTTTGGTGCAAGAGTAATTCAATCGCTGCGTATTCTTTCAGTGCAGTACCGACACTATCAAAAGTTGTGTTCTCCTTTATACGAATACTTAAGTCCATGGCATCGTTAGCAATTTCCCTGGTGGTGGCTTCTTTCAAAATATCAAGGTGCTCTTGTGCCAATGCAAAATCTCCTTTGTAGTAAGAAAGCTTAGCATTGCGCAACTTGGCTTCGTATCCTATTGGCGTTTCTCTTTGTGATCGTTCTACTTGCGAATACAATAAGGTAGATTCCCATGGCTCCTCTTTCAACATGTAGATATCGCCCATTTCTAATTTTGCCTTTGCCTTAATGTAAGGAGCAACGCGCGGGTTGTCAATTAGAACATTGAGCTTGGCTATAGCCGGATCTTTTTCATCCAACATATATGCGTAGAGCAAAGACTGATTTAGTATTGCCTCATAAGAGTTAGGGTTTTCAGGATAACTTTCGGTGAACGATTCGTATTCCGCTATGAGGTACCTGACAGAATCCTTTTTGACAGGATAACTTTTTTTCACCTTGGCCTCGCGTGCTCTTATCTGGCCAAGTCTTGCAGGAAGATAATTGTCCGTATTGGGATATTCCTTTACTACATATGAAAATCCCTTATCTGCGTTTTCAAAATCTTCATTGCTCAGTGCAATGTTTGCAATCTCTAGCGTTTTTGAAGATTCCTTTTTAAACCTTTTGTCATAGGCCCTGGCCTGAATAAAAGCTCCATAAAAATTTTTCTGCTGAAGATTGACCCATATCAGCAAATCGGTATATACTTCAGAGTCTGGGGATCTTTGCACTTTTTCGTAGAGCAATCGCTCCAATGCTTCCATCTCCTCCGGTTTGGTGAGCAGAATCTGCAGCAGGTTTTTTACATAATTAATATTTCCCGGTGTCTGGGTAACGTAGTTGAGATATTCTTCCACCATGGCATCCCGATTTCCCTGAAGGCGGTAAAGGTTGGCCAACTCGAGTGTAAAAAGGGAGTTGTTCGCATGAACATTTCGGGCCTCTTGCATAGCCATAACGGCATAGTCGGTAAGCCGCTGCGAAGCCAAATAATCGGAAATAGATTTAATGCGATAGATATCGTTGGCGCTGGATTTGATAACGCTTTTGAATTGTTTTTCTGCTTTTTGAACATCCCCACTTTTGATGTAAACCAGACCCAGGTCAAGATGGTAATTAATCCTGTTATCAACCTTGCGAATAAGCTTTTCGACATAATTTTCGGCATCTTTATACTTGCCAAGATCCAACATTAGGTTGAGATAATCATTGTGGATTAATGGAATGTTGACAAAATCCCGCGCCAGATCTTCGTAAACTTTCAGCGCCTTTTCCTTTTCCCCTTTTACAACGTATTCACCAGCAATTTGAATCTCTTGTCTGTTTTGTGCTTGTGAAGCTAAGATGGGTAGTGCACAAAGAACACAGAGTAATGTTATTCTATTAAATATATATATAAAATAAGTACTATAAGGGCTGTGCATTTGTGGATAAGTATGAGGTTGGAAACGACTGGGTTTAACTTGTGGATATATACTGTATAGAAAACCTTCTCAATTTATAAAAATGCTATGTCTTGTTTGGTAATCCACAATTTTAAGAAATGTGTATAGGCGCATTGCACAAATTAACGAAGTGTGGATGAATTTAGTTTGATGAGAGTTATCAACGAGAAATATCATATTTAAAAGGATTTCTTGAAGAAATTGGGTTGACCCTCCAGTTTGGGTGAGTAATCCACAATGGGATTAGAATATCAACAAAAGTGGCCCAAGCTCCCAATTGGCTCTAACCGGGAAGTCGTACTTATTGTCCTGTGTTTTATAGAACCATACAGGTTCTGGTTCTTCTCTTTTAAAGAAGTTGCCAGGATCCCATTTTCCATTATTATTCTTATCTATAATTACCTTGATTTGATAATTTCTTGGTTGGAGGAATGAGAATGTGTATTTGTTGATATTCTTTATTTCTTCTACCACCTGTCCTTCCGTAGTAGTGAGTTGTATTATGAAATCTGGTTCCTTGGTTTGAACTTCAATTAGGAGTATCCCTGTTGATAGTTTTTTTTGTTCAGTGATAGTGAATTTTTGAGCTTTTAGTGTGTCTGATTCCTGACTGATTATTGCCCCTTTAGTGAATATCAATTCTGGCTGAGTTTGCTGTGGTGCGGGTCTTGGCAAAGAACCAGGTTCACCCTTTACTTTTTTTACGGCCGGTTCATTACTTGGTTCTGGTGCTTTGGGTTGCCTGAATAAAGAATCGGATGGTATGAGTTTGGATAGAGTTAAGCTTTTATTGATTGTATCATATAATAAGTCGTTTAATAAAATTGGAATATGGGTAAGTGAATCTAGCTTTATAAATATGCTGTCTGTGTTTACTGAAAGGATAGGTTTAGAAAATTTCAATTTTTGAGACAACGTACTTGTTCTAAGATCGTATTTGATGTTGTCCGGGGAAACAGTGAAGTCGCTGGGAATGGAGTTATTCTTTAAAGGTTTTATATAAAAGATAGTGTCAATGACTGACCCAATACTGTCAATTGAGTTGAGGAATATTTTAAGACTGTCGGTGGTAATTTCTGGATTATAGAAGGCAATCTCTGTTTGGTCGTCTCCAAATGAGTTGACTGGTTGTTCAGTTGTTTCTGCTATAATGTTATAGTTGATAATACTTTTATTGAATTTGATTCTTGTCTGGAGTCCTGTGTTTCTTATGTTGTTGATGGACAATGGACGCATGTCCATACTGATCAGTGGTAATGTCAATGAATCAATTGGGCCTGTTAGTTCGAGAATGTCTTTACGAAAGGCGAACTTCTCTGTTCTGCTTTCTACTTTTAGGTTTTTGTTGTTGTCCTGAAATGCATAGAGGTAGTAGTTACCGCTCTTGATGTTTTCGAGGCTATATACTCCTTTATCATCAATGAGTGTACTGTAGCTAGGAGAGTGTTCAAATATATTGAAGGTATCTGATTTGTAAAGGGCTACCGTTATTTTTTCAGGAACCTTCGTGTTCAGTGCCATTTTAACTCTTCCTTTCACAATCATTGAATCAATGAGAGGACCGGTGCTAAATGCAAGCTTTAGGTTTATCGGAGGATTGTTTTCAGTAATATCTCTAATACCTTCCCTAAACGATAATGAATAGGTTGTGTTCTCAGCCCAATCCTCTTCAGGGGTTATTGTTACAGTATTTTTTCTTACTAAGAACTCAATTTTTTTACTGTTGATAGCCGGAGATATTAATATTTCTTCTTTGGCATTGTTCAGATCAACAGCCTCATCAAAAGTAAGTTCAATCCTTTTGTCGTGATAATTCTTTTGTTTGTTGAGAGGAATTGATTTGATGAGCTTAGGCGGAATGGTATCTTTTGGCCCTCCCATGGGAGTGGTCTGATTGGCACAATCCCAAAGCGGAAAGCTAACAACAAAAACAATTAGTATAAGGCCCCATTTACGCATTACCCGCAATATATATAAGGCTTGAATAATTCATTGTTTTTCTGGCTTTGGTATTGGACTTCCATCCTGTTAGAAGTGCTTTAATGGGTGTAGCCAAGTTGTGCTTGGAGTTATTCTTGTACTTTTCGCTAAGTAGAGAAACATAGTAAGCATCTAACTTCATTGGTAATACTTTCTTGAGTTCCAGTTTATTGTTGTCAAATAGCTTTTCAATATTAGCCTTTGCGAAATGCCAGAAGTGGCGTGGCACATCGTAGGCGGCCCAATGGGCTTGGTAATATTTAGCATCATAAGATTCATGGTTGGGGACAGCCACAAATATTAATCCACCTTCATTTAGTTTTTCTTTGAGTTGTGCTATCAGTGTGTTGGGATTTGGAACATGTTCTAATACGTGCCAAAGTGTAATTACATCAAATTTTGTTTCAGTGAGTTCTTCTAGTTTTTCATGTACCGATATATTTTTGTTTTGCGATTTAACTTTTGCTCTGGCTTCATCGGATGGTTCTACAGCTGAAGTCCCCCAACTTTTATCTGCCATATAATTAATGAATTCTCCAGTGCCACAGCCATAGTCGAGTATGGTTCCTTTTGTTTTTCTTGAAGTGATGATGTCGTGTTTCCACCCGAGTGTGAAGTTCCGTGCTCTTAAATAGATCCAGTCAAAGATGGAATTGGTTTTGCCGCTGTGTGAAATGTATTCCTCCGACCTGTAGAAATCACCAATTGAGTTTTGGTCTGGTCGTGGGTTGGTCAGTAAAAGTTGACAAGACAGACATTGCTGAATGCTAAAGTGCTGACGACTGTAGGTGTAATCCTCACAATCAATTACATGTTCAAAAGATGTGCCTTTGCAAACCGGACAAAACTCTACACGCTCAGTCTGCATTGATCACTTGCCCATGTAAATTGTAAGAACAGAAATGTCCGCAGGATTGACTCCACTTATCCGGGATGCCTGACCGAGCGTTTCCGGTTTTATTTTCTTAAGTTTTTCTCTGGCTTCTGAAGAAAGCGCTTTCACTCTGTCGTAATCAAAATCTGGTCTTATTTTGTAGTGTTCCAACCCTTCAATCTTTTGAGCCAATTTTTCTTCTCTATCTATATAGGTTACGTACTTCACCTGAATTTCTGCTTGCTCTTGCACTTCTGGTTCGAAGCCGGAAACATAGTCGTTGATAGTAGTGTGTACTCTTTTTAATTCTTGCATTCCAATTTCAGGACGCTTTAGAAAATTAACAACAGGAACCCTTTCTCTAATTACGGCTGACTTAAGGTCCGTCAAATTTCCATTGACAGCAGTGGGGTCTAGTTTTAGTTTTTCGAGTTCTTTGATAAGCTCATTTACTTTTTCTTTTTTCTCTAATACTTTTTGAAGCCGTTGATCATCGGCCAAACCGATTTGATGACCTATTTCTGTCAACCGTAAATCTGCATTATCCTGACGTAACAAAATTCTGTATTCTGCCCTGGAGGTAAACATGCGGTAGGGTTCAATCGTACCCTTGTTAACCAAGTCATCAATAAGTACTCCTATGTAAGCCTCAGACCTTTTGAGCACGAGAGGTTCCTTTTCATTAATCTTATTATGAGCGTTTATACCCGCCATTAGGCCCTGACAAGCGGCCTCTTCGTACCCTGTTGTCCCATTGATTTGACCCGCAAAGTACAGATTATCAATGAGTTGTGTCTCTAATGAG
>JBATLM010000003.1:0-3026 GCA_049289315.1 Cyclobacteriaceae bacterium | reverse complement strand
GTGCATTGTATAACATGGCCGCAGTAAACGACAGCACAGCAGAAGCAGTAGTAGATGCAATGACATCCTTTGACAAGGAGTTGATTTTGTATGTTCCGTACGGCTCTGTAATTGCAAAAAAAGCACTTGACCGAGATATACCAATCAAATATGAAGCTTTTGCCGACCGTAACTATAATAACAACCTCACACTTGTTTCAAGAAAATTGGATAATGCAGTTTTAGAAGATCCAGTTCAGATAACCGAACATGTTGTTCGCATGATTAAAGAAAAAAAGGTGAAGACTATTGTGGGCGATTTCTCCATCATCGAAGCGGGAACATTGTGTATACATGGTGATAATCCTCATGCGGTTGAGATCGTCTCTCAGCTTACCAAAAACTTAAAAGATCACAGTATAAGTATTGAGTAGCTTGAACCCATATCCTCTCACATTCAAAACACTTGGAGCATCTGCCCTGCTTATTGAATGGCCCAATAAGATTGACAGGAGTATTCTACATGACATTCTTCTTCTTCAATCCAGAATAGAAAATGAACTGAAAGGCTCCCTTATAGAAACAGTAAATGCTTACAATTCCTTAACTATAATCTTCAAATCAAAAATTGCTTCTTTTAATGAAATAAAAGGTAGTATCCAACAGCTACACTCAGTGCCTTCTTCTCGTAAAAGCCTAACTCCAAGAGTTTGGAAAATTCCGGTATGCTATGATAAGGAATTTGGAATTGACTTGGAAGAAGTGGCAAGGCAGCATAAACTTAGCTCTGATGAAATTATTAGAATCCACAGCCAAGCAGATTACACGATCTACTTTACAGGATTTTTGCCAGGCTTTCTCTATTTAGGTGGGTTGCCAGAGCGTATTCACACAACCAGAAAATCTACACCCCGACTTAGAATAAAAAAGGGAGCTGTCGCCATTGGTGGGCAGCAAACAGGCATCTATCCATCTGAAAGCCCTGGAGGGTGGAATATTATAGGAAATTGCCCATTGTCATTCTTCGATCCAAATCACAACCCTCCATGTTTTGCACAAGCCGGTGATTCCTTGCAATTCTATTCTGTCAATAAGAAGGCACATCAACAAATAGAGAGTGAGGTTGCAACGGGAAAATTTAATATAGAATCTGAATTGCTATGACCGAGTTTATCAAAGTCATATCACCTGGCTTATACTCTTCCATTCAGGACATAGGGAGATTTGGATTTCGCAAATACGGTGTCCCTGTTTCAGGAGTAATGGATGAGCAAAGTGCATCACTGGCCAACCATCTATTAAACAATTCGCCAGAATCTGCCCTCATGGAAATTACAATGGTGGGGCCTAAATTTTTATTCGAGACACCTACACTGATAGCAATTTCTGGCGCTGATATTTCTCCACAGCTCAACCGAATTCCTGTTCAGTTAAATAAAGTGATTAGTGTTTCCAAAGGGGATATTCTTTCCTTTGGAAAATTACACTATGGGTTACGTTGTTACTTAGCCGTGAAAGGAGGATTCCAAACAGAAAGTGTAATGGGCAGTAAGTCTAGCCTTGTACCCATTACAAACAAAAGTACCATTCAGAAAAACGATCAACTCCCGATAACTGGTTACGATCAACAAGAAAACCATCTATCATCTGTCAGAGTAGACCAGTCTTTTTTTACTATGTCCAACCTTCCTTGTAGTAAAGGGCCGGAATTTGATTTGCTTACTGCTTCGGAGCAAGGCTCGATTTTTAACGAAAAATTGTTAGTCAGCCAGGATAATAATAGAATGGGGTATCGGCTGGAGGGATATTCTTTTGAATACCCTGCATGCTACAATATGCTTACATCTTCAGTTTTGCCTGGAACCATTCAGCTTACCCCTTCAGGAAACCTGATTGCCCTTATGAAAGATTGCCAAACAACAGGCGGATACCCCAGAATTCTCCAATTATCGCAAGGCGGCATCAATAAATTAGCTCAAAAGAAAGCAACAGAAATCATTTCTTTTTCGCTGGAAAACGAAGGCTAAACTAAAAATATTCCGCTGATGGATTAAAGGAGAACCTTCAAATTTCCGATCATTACCTTAAGCTAGAAAAGCCTCTCATATACTATGATAACAATTATTAAGCGTTTAAATAAACTCATCAGGGTGCCCAGAAGTGAAGAAACTCCCTACACCGCTTTCTGGTGGGGCGCCTTTTATGGCCTAGCCGGGCTTAGTCTATTGGTAATGCTACTGTCAGGAGTTTTTTATCGCACAGGGCTGCCAACATGGATGATGGCTGGCGCAACCCTTCTCATTGGAATCGTTGCATTTTGGTTTTTTAGGATTATTGGCACATTACTTCACAAGTGGATAAGCCGGATCCCTGCTTTCATATTCGCACTCTTTTTTGGCACTCTTTGCACACTTATCCTGGCTCGCTATATAAGATTTGGATTCCCCCAGCACATTTATTATCTGGGATTTGCCACAATTATTATAGGCATTACATTTTTGTTTGGCTCTGCCATGGTACTGTATAGACGTATCTCTAACTTAAAAATGCTGCATGTTCTATCAATTTTAGTCTCAATCACTTTATTTGCTGTAGGTGGATATTATTTATTCTACAAAGGATATGATCCGCACAAAATCACATTTGAACAAGCGCAAACACCATTACTATCAGAAAAAGGCATAGCCAACCCTGGTGAGAAGGGCGAGTTCTCAACACAATTTTTTACCTACGGAAGCGGCACAGACAAGCAAAGAGAGGAATTTAGAAGTGGCATTAAGTATAAAAGTAAAACTGTAGATGCCTCAAGACTCCTTCCGGAATGGAAGGGGTCAAAAGCAAAATGGAGAGAGCGGTACTGGGGATTTGGTGTAAAAAAATTTCCATTAAATGGAAGAGTTTGGATGCCGGAGGGTGAAGGGGAATTTCCTGTCATCCTCATTGTACATGGCAATCATGGTATGGAAGCACATTCTGACCCTGGTTATGCTTACCTGGGAGAATTACTTTCGAGCAGAGGCTTCATAACTGTTTCTGTAGATGAAAAT
>JBATLM010000002.1:0-9484 GCA_049289315.1 Cyclobacteriaceae bacterium | reverse complement strand
ATGGAATGGCATCCATCCACCCAGAAATACTGTTGCGCCTAAAGCCGAAACAATAAACATGTTGGCGAACTCGGCCAGAAAGAAGAAGGCAAATTTTAATCCTGAGTACTCAGTATGAAAGCCAGCTGTTAATTCGGATTCAGCTTCTGCTAAATCAAAAGGGCCTCTATTTGTTTCTGCTGTGCTGGCAATGAGAAAAATAACAAAGGCGATCACTGCCGGGATATGTCCTTTAAAAATCCACCAGCCATTGGCTTGCGATTCTACGATTACGCTCAATTGCAAACTGCCAGTTAAGACTACAATAGTGAGTAACGACAATCCAACGGAAAGTTCATAGCTGATAATTTGTGCGCCAGATCGTAATGCACCTATAAGAGAATATTTATTATCGGATGACCAACCTGCAAGGAGAATCCCAACGACACCTAATGAGGAAACCGCAGAGATGTATAATAATCCAATATCAAAATCTAATGCCTGTAAACCTTTTGCAAAAGGTAAAGATGCCATGGCCATAAAGGCAGCGATCATTATAATATAAGGAGCGAGGTTGAATAAGAACTTGTCCGCATTCTTGTTCATTAGCGGTTCCTTCATTAAAAGTTTGATCACATCGGCCAGTGTTTGGGCAGTTCCCCAAAATCCAACACGCATCGGCCCTAGTCTTTGTTGAAAAAAAGCACTCACTTTTCTTTCTGCGTACACCAGTACCAAACCCAGAAGCGCAAACAGAATCATGAAGGCAACTCCTGCTAAGATCATCTCTATTAACACCACTGTTCCTTCCTCGAAATTACCCGAAAGACTTTCGTGGATGCTTTGGGTGAGTATAGAAAAGTCGTAGATCCAGCTCATGGGTTAACGATCAATATCAGGGATAACCAAATCCAAAGTGGACATGATGGCCACAAGGTCTGCAATCTTGCATCCGCGTGCCATATGATCCAATGCTGATAAATTACTAAAACCTGGTGATCGAAATTTTAATCGGTATGGACTTCTTTGTCCTTCACTTATTATATATACACCAAACTCTCCACGTGCGGTCTCCACTTTTTGGTACCATTCTCCTTTTGGTAATTTGATTACTGCCTTAGTGGGCACCTTAAAATCTCCTTCCGGTATATTATCAATCAATTGTTCTATAATGTGCATCGACTCCCACATCTCGGCAATACGACATTTGTACCTGGCGAAACAATCCCCTTCTGTATCCAGAATTTCTTTGAAGTCTACCCTATTGTATGCCATGTAGGGATGGTGCTTTCTCACATCACAAGAGAAACCAGAAGCCCTTCCTGTTGGGCCAGTTACGCCATAACTGATAGCGTCTTCTTTTGAGAGGTGACCGACTCCTTTGGTACGTTGTGTAAAAATGACATTGTTAGAAAGAAGGGTGTCGTACTCTGGTAGTTTCTTTTTGAAGTATGTAATGAATTCTTTGGTGCGTTTTTGAAAATTGGGATGAATATCAAAAAACAACCCGCCAGGAATATTGTAATTCATGGTGAGTCTAGCTCCACATGTTTCTTCAAAAATATCAGTAACCATTTCTCTATCCCTAAAGCCATATAGAAAAGAAGTGATGGCACCGAGATCCATACCCATTACTCCCCACCACAATTGATGAGAGGAAATACGATTAAGTTCATCAATAATGGTTCGAATCACTTTTACGCGATCCGGCACTTCCAATTCAAGTGCTTGTTCTACAGCCAGGCAAACTGCCTCATTGTTAATGTGGCACGACAAATAATCCATCCGGTCTGTGAGATGCACAATTTGTTGATAGCTATCATGCTCGCACATTTTTTCAATGGAGCGGTGGATAAAACCCAAATGAGGCTCTACTTTTCTGATGATCTCTCCATCAAGTGAAAGCACCAGTCGCAATACACCATGTGTACTGGGGTGCTGCGGACCCATGTTAATGAAGTACTCCTTAGATTCAAGCTCCTGATCGTGTATGATTTCTTCCATCAGTAGGCGATCATGTTGATTGGGTCATCGTAATCTTTGCGCATGGGCCAGCCTTCCCAATCATCCGTAAGCAACAAGCGCCTCAGGTCGGGGTGATTTAAAAACTTAATACCAAATAAGTCGTAGGCCTCACGTTCGTGTAACTCAGCAGTTCTCCAAATGTGGCACACGGTTTCGATTTCTGGATTTTCTCTGGTGTTGATTTTTGCTTTTAAAACAAACTGATGATGATGTGTAGTAGATTTTAAATGGTAGACCACTTCCATGTGGTCTAGTCTGTCTACCGCGGTGAGACAAAAAAGAAAATCAAACGAGGTGGTTTCATTTGATTTTAATTCCGTGGCCAGCGGAAGAATTTTTTCTGATGGAATCGTGACTTGTAAAAACTGTGTACCCTCCACACACGCGGCTTCGGCTACTTGATCTAAAATGAATTTCTTAATTTCTTCGTTATTCATTTATTATCTATGCTAGTTGTTTACCCACAAGAGTGCACAGAGCGAATTTGTAAGATCATCAAGAATTAGCCTTGGTAATCTTTATTCAATTAGCCTTGTGCTCTTTGTGGTTGTACCACTATTAAACAAAGTCCTTCATCGGATCACGCGGATCACTGAAGGACTCACCTTTTATTTTTTTCTGCAATTGCATGATTCCATAAAGCAAAGCTTCCGGTCGGGGAGGGCAACCTGGCACATACACATCAACTGGAATGATGTGATCAGCTCCCTTCACCACGGAGTATGTATTATAATAAAACGGCCCTCCGGAGGTAGCACACGCTCCCATGGCAATCACGTATTTCGGATCGGCCATTTGATCATATAATCTTTTGAGTACTGGAGCCATTTTGTTGACGATGGTTCCGGCAATCACGATAAGGTCGGCTTGTCGGGGAGTAGCTCGTGCAACCTCAGTTCCAAATCGTGACCAGTCGTGGCGACTGGCACCTGTAGCCATCATTTCAATGGCACAACAGCTGGTACCAAATACCAAAGGCCATAAAGAATTGGAGCGTGCCCAGTTGACCACCCCGTCTACAGAAGTGATCACAATATTACTTCCCGGTCCTTTCTTAATCTCACCAGGAAAGTCTTTGAGAAGTCTTTCTTGTTCAGCGGGGTCTATGGTGTTTTGATTTACTCCCATTTCAATGCTTTCTTTTTCCAGGCGTATATCAAACCTAAACCCAAAACAACAAAGAATATTACAATTTCAATAAAAGCGACCATTCCCATTTTTTTCATCACCACTGCCCATGGAAATATAAAAACGGTTTCCACATCAAAAATTAAAAACAGAATGGCGAAAAGATAGTAGCCTACCTTGAATTGAATCATGGATGGACCTTGTGTTGGAATACCGCACTCGTAAGGTTCGTCCTTTTGGTCATTCTTCGATCGTGGAGCAACCAGATTGGACACAAGAACTCCAGCCCCCACCATGATCACGCCACAAAAAAAGAATATGATTAAGGCTTCAGCTCCCATTATTTAACTTCCCAGGTTTCTCCGCTATTTAACAGATCGTCCATGCAAGCGTAGTTCGATTTTTCACTACTGCGTTTCAACTCTTCCTCCATTTTTTCAGAATAAGCTGGCGCGGCTACTTCACGGATCACACCTAACACCATTGGAAATTCAGGGGGGTGAAGGCGAACTAACATCATATGTAAGGTAGAATCTGGTTCATGTGCATCATGAACAAGTATATCTTTTTCGGTAATTCCATTTTCACCAAGTGTTACTACTTCGAGTTTGAGTCCGTTTAATCTTAGCCCTTTTTGTTTTTCTTTTCCGAATAACATCGGCTGACCATGTTCAATGTGCAATTGAAACTCATCGCGATTAGTACGATCAGTTACTGACCCATGAGCATCGTCATTAAAGATCACACAGTTTTGTAAAATCTCTACCATGGAGGTGCCCACATGCTTAGCAGCCTTCACAAAAATCTCCGTCATCAATTTTGGATTGGTATCGATAGTGCGGGAATAGTAGGTTCCTTGAGCACCAAGCACCAACTCACCAGCATGGAAGGGTCTTTCCAACGCACCAAATGGTGTTGACTTAGTTACCAATCCGGTTGGTGAGGTAGGAGAATATTGTCCTTTTGTCAATCCATAAATCTCGTTGTTGAACAAAAGGATATTAATGTCTATGTTCCTCCTAAGGGCATGTATGAAATGATTTCCCCCGATGGCCAGGGCATCTCCATCGCCTTGAATTTCCCATACACTGAGATTTGGATTAGCTAGTTTAACACCTGTAGCCACTGCTGGACCTCTGCCGTGTATGGTGTGGAAACCAAAAGTATTCATGTAGTAAGGGAAACGTGCAGCACAGCCTATCCCTGAAACAAATACAATATCTTCTTTCGGAATATCCAGTTGAGGAAGTGCGGCTGTCATCGCTGACAAGATGGAGTAGTCGCCACAACCTGGACACCAACGAATTAATTGATCGCTGGCGAAATCTTTTTTTGTCAGTTTTGGTCTTTCTTCTTTTTCTGCTACTTCAGCCATACCTATTATTTTAATAAGTCGATAAATTTTTCTTTTAATTCGGTTACTGTAAAAGGTAGTCCCTGAATCTTTGTATACGATTCGAATTGAAGCTTAGGAAACTTACCTCTTAAGTGATTGGCGAATTGCCCCATGTTCAATTCACACACCACAATCTTTTCATAACCTGAGAACAACTGCTCGGTGTTTTTAGGAAGTGGATTGATATAGTTAAAATGTGCATGGTCGATATCTCTCCCAGCTTTCCACAACTCAGAAACGGATGTGTGCAAACTTCCATAAGTTCCACCCCAGCCTACAACCAGTAATTTTCCTTTGCCTTCGCCCATTACCTTCTGTTCAGGTATATAATTGGCTACACGCTCTACTTTCTCTGCGCGCACTTTCACCATGTCTTCATGGTTGACCGGATCGTAAGAGACATTACCTGTGTTTTCCTGTTTTTCCAGGCCTCCTATGCGATGCTCAAAACCAGGCATACCGGGAACAGCAAAATACCTTGCGAGTGTTTCTTTGTTTCTTAGATAGGGTAGGTAATCTTCACCGGTAGTTGTAGCCATTGGGACAGTAATAGCTGCCAGGTCCTCCATCTTAGGATATTTCCAAGGCTCAGAGCCATTGGCCAGATATCCATCGGTCAATAGCATAACCGGAGTCATATGTTCAAATGCCAGCTTGGTGGCCATATAGGCAAACTCAAAGCAATCTGATGGCGTACTTGCTGCCAAAACAATGCAAGGGCTTTCGCTATTGCGCCCATAAAGTGCCAGGTTGATATCTGCCTGTTCAGTTTTTGTGGGCAGTCCTGTTGAAGGACCTCCGCGTTGTACATCCACTACGATGAGTGGGATTTCAGCCATTATGGCAAGACCTATAGCTTCGCCTTTTAATGCAATCCCTGGCCCCGAAGAGGCAGTTAGCCCGATTTGCCCGGCATAGCTTGCACCAATGGCGGAGCATACCGCAGCAATTTCATCTTCTGCTTGTAATGTGATTACGCCTAAGTGTTTGTGTTTCGAAAGCTCGTGCAGAATATCACTGGCAGGTGTAATGGGGTAAGAGCCATAAAAGATCTTTCTTTTCATTTTTTCGGCTGCAGCCATAAAGCCCCATGCCGTAGCTACGTTGCCAGAGATATGGCGGTACTTTCCCTTTTCAATTTTTGCAGCAGGTACCTTGTACATCGAGGGCAATGCTTCAATGGTTTCTGCAAAGTGGAATCCGGTATGCAATGCTTTTTTATTGGCTTCAGCCAAAGCAGGCATTTTTTTGAATTTACCATCCAGGTACTTTTCTGTATCGCTAAGTGGCCGGTCGAACAACCAATACATCATGCCCAATGCAAACATATTCTTACATCGCATAATGCTTTTGTTGTCCAACTGAATTCCCTCAAGTGCTGTTTTTGTCAGAGAAGAGATGGGTGCTTCCACCAGATTGTAGGCATCAAGAGAACCATCTTCTACTGGATTTCCAGTGAACCCGGCTTTTTCGATATTTCTTTTGTCGAAGGCATCCATATCCAAAATAATGGTGCCACCAACACGGGCATACCTTAAATTTGATTTTAGGGCAGCTGGGTTCATAGCCACGAGCACATCTGCTAAATCACCTGGGGTATAAATGTCCACTTGACCAATCTGGACTTGAAATCCCGAGACGCCTTCTACAGTGCCGAGAGGTGCTCGTATTTCAGCAGGAAAATCGGGGAAAGTAGCCAGATCATTGCCAAATAGGGCGGAAGTAAAGCTAAACTGTGATCCGGTCAACTGCATCCCATCTCCGGAGTCACCTGCAAAGCGTAACACTACCTTGTCTTTTTCTACGGTCGTCTTTTTGCCGTTTGCTAGGGTCTCACTCATAAAATTCAGATTACTTAAATTTACTTTGCTTGTCCCAGAATAACAATGTGCGGGTATTCTAAGTTTTTTTTCTATTTTTAAATTACTACGAAAGTTGAATATAACCTTAAAATAGTTCTGTTATGCCTTATACTATTTGTGAACCATGTGTAGGAACTTGTGATACCGCTTGTGTCGATGTTTGTCCCGTTGATTGCATTCATGGACCGATAAGCACAGATGGGAGTGGACAGGAATGTAAGGAAGATGGATTTGACCCTGCTGGAAAACAGTTATTTATCGACCCTGAAACTTGTATTGATTGCGATGCCTGTGTGCCAGCATGCCCGGTAGATGCTATTTTTGAAGAGAGTCAGGTGCCTGACGAATGGAAAAAATTCATACCGTTAAACTATCAATTTTTTGGGCAGGAAGCACCGTAGTTTATTTTGCCGGATTATTTTCATTAACAAACTGCTCAAAGACTTCAAGTACTTTGGGTAAGGTCTTTCGTCCAAAACCTACTCTCACATGACTTCGAGAAAAGTCGTAGACATCATGAGGGAGCAGCATAACTCCCTTTTCTTTCACCAGATTTTGACAAAAATCCATTACTGAACCCTTAATTTTCAATTCAGGAAAAGCAATCGAGCCAGCTTTAGGTGTTTTCCATAGAAACCATTCCTTATGACGTTGTGAAAAGTCATCGAGTAACGAGAGGTTGGCTTGTATAATGTTTAAACTTCTTTGAATTAGCTTGTCTTTATTTAGCAATGCAATAGTGCCCAATTTTTCCCCAGGTGCGTTGTTACAAATGGTGGTATAATCTTTAAAAGTGATCAGGTCATGCATAAATTTTTTATTCCTGGTCGTGAGCCACCCCATGCGCAATCCTGGAAGCCCAAAAGTTTTACTCAAGCCAAATAATGATATGGCATTTTCATAAAGATCACATACCGATGGAAGTCTGTCTTTTTCATCATATTCCATGAACCTATACATCTCATCCGAAAAAATGGTGATGCCCTTTTCTCGAGCAAAGGCCACAAGCTCTTTGAGTTCGTTTTCAGAAATTAGCGCACCTGTGGGATTATGAGGAAAGTTAATAACGATAAGTTGGGTGTTGTCCGTTACTAAAGTTTTTAAATCTTCAATTTTAAATTCTAAATTTTCATTAGGTTCCCATCTTGAAACCTTACAGCCGATATCTTCCGCTACCTGATAAAGTGATTGATACCCTGGAAAGGTGGAGACTACATGATCACCCTTATCCAATAAAACGTTCATGGCAATGAATATGCCCTCTTCGGGGACAAGCACCAGCACATCATCTGGTGAAATGGATGTATATAGTTTAGATATTTCGTTGCGAAATGCAGGATCTCCTTTCGATTCAGTATAACCAAGCGTTAATGCATCCCATTCAGACCGACTTTTACCATCTGCCAGCTCAAGTAATTCATTCAATTTTAGGGGTTCACAATCAGAGCTGCTTAATAGATAAGGAGCTGAGAATTCGTATTTGTCAAAATACCGCTCAAGTTTAAAGGGGGAAATTTTCATTCGTAAGAGGGATACCAGTTGCGTAACCGAACTTCAATTTTATTATTAGAGCCACTCACCTTTTGTTGAAATGAGTCTACATCAGCTAAACCTCCCTGACCACGGTAGTGATAAGGGTAAATAATTTTTGGTTTGAATTCCAGCACTGCGTTAGCAGCTTGGTCTATATCCATGGTATAAGGAAGGTTCATGCAGACAAAAGCTACATCGATGTTTTTAAGTGAGCGCATCTCAGGGATATCTTCTGTGTCGCCTGAGAAATAAATATTTTTGCCGCCAATGTTTAATATGTACCCGTTACCTCTTCCTTTTGTATGACGAGATTCTGAATCTTCGGGTAGGTTGTACATAGGTATGGCTGTGATTGAAATACCCAGCTTCTCTATTTTCTTTTCGTTTGCCAGACTGGTAGTCTTTGACTTAAGATTTTCAGGCAACTTTTCGGTGACGGCACTGGGAGCAATAATCATTGCCTTTGAAGTTTCAATGCTTTCAAGCGTTTCAAGGCTCATATGATCACCATGGATATCAGTGATCAGTATTAAATCAGGTGCTGCTATCCCATCAAATGCCTTTGCGCCTCCGTATGGATCAACATAAATTGTTTTTCCATCCCAGGTAAGAGCAACCGTGCCATGTAAAATGGGCTGAATTAACAAAGGGCCTTTTTTTGTTTCGATCTGATCAGGAGCTGATCGCTGCGCAATGGAGATCGAAGAAATCATTAGAGATAAAATGAAAATGTAAGCTTTCATAAATGATGGTTTTATGTGTTTAAACTAGTGCTGATTTTTTTACTGCATCTGAATATTCAGACGTGAGTTTGTTTATGATTTTTGCAATGGGTAGAATACTGGATACGTGTTCGATGGCAGGTCCTGCACACCACACTGTTTTATAGGTAGCCTCTTTGGCCGCTTTCTCAACCTGCCGCATGCCTTTAAATGCAATTAGCATTTTTACATACTTTTTAATCGACTTGTTATTATGCATTAATTTTTCCCAAAATGTTGCTTCGGTGCCTATGCTTTGAACATAGGGAGTGTTAATAACTGTAAGGGCAGAGCCAGACATTTTAGTGGTAAGCACAACATCCTTGGCGCCATAATCAACACAAGCTTGTTTGTATTCTTGAGAGATATCTGCTTCCTCACAGGCGATAAAAATTGTTCCTACGGATGCTCCAGCAGCTCCCCATTCCATGGCTTGCTTCAAATCACTTCCAAGGGCAATTCCACCAGCAGAGATAATAGGAATGTTACAATTGTCTTTTAATAAGGTGATCAGTTCTTGTGGACTCTCTTTTCCTGCATGGCCTCCAGCTTCTGAATTGACAGCAATTAATGCATCAGCTCCTTGTGCTTCAACCTTTTGTGCGTATTTCAAATCGACTACATCACAAAAAACTTTTATTCCTTTTTCGTGTGCGCTTTCAATCACTTCTTTTGGGTTTCCTAAAGAGGTAATGATAAATGCTACACCCATCTCAACCAAAGTGTCCAATTGCCCTTTATACTTTAGGTTCGATTTGTTAACGATCAGGTTTACACCAAATGGTTTATCGGTGTGAGAC
>JBATLM010000001.1:0-15921 GCA_049289315.1 Cyclobacteriaceae bacterium | reverse complement strand
AACGACTCTGTTGCTTCTTATAATGAATAGTAGATCTACCCGGTGTCTTTGTCTTTTTTATAGTATACTCTTTAAGGTAGCCTCGGTAGCTAAGTGCTTTTAGGAGATTTTGAACAGATGTGATACTGACACTTACTCCTTCACTTTCCAGCGCTGTGTATACATCATGAAAGGTAAAGCCATCCTGCTGGCTGTCAATCATCTTAAAAATCTCTTCTCGGGTGGGGGTGCTTATCAGTTCTTGAACTCGGAGTGGTAGTTCACTCATATTCCCAGTCTGATCAATGCCAGTCCGGCATAGATAAACATGATGAGAGAACTCCATACCATAATGCCAAGAAACCAATAGTAAGGAATGTTGCATTTGAAAAGCATGCACTCCCTAACAAAACCGTTTCCTGTAAGCCTGAGTAAAATGGTTTTTAGCATAACGGGGCTGAAATTGCAATTTTTTTTTATTCTTTAGTATTCACCATAATAGGTTTTATTACATGGGCTAATATTCCTTTGTTTGCCTATAATCCCTTAAAACAGAGGGTTTAGCCTACATCTTTGGTCCATATACATGGATAATCTTACTTGGAGTGATATTTGGCAGCGATAATTTTTCATTGTCAACTACAATATCGGTGCTTATCAGAACGTCTTTCGGCAAATGATTACTTGAAACGATACTTTAAAGCTATATACAATGATGTTATATGATGGGATTCGAAGTACCCACCTCATTAATGAACTACTTGGATTTAATAAGTAATTTTAAGCTTATTATCTTCTGATATGCTACGTCTCACATTTACTTGGCTTATACTATTGTTCCTAGTTGGCTGTGCTACCAAAGAGAGTTCTAGCGACTTTATTGATCCTGAAACAGTCGTTAAAGATGATGCCTTTAGGGCTACGATAAAGACGGGTGAATTTGTTAAGCTAGAGGCTGGATACACTTATTATGAATTTGAGAACCAGGAGGCGGACACACTGCTTGTTATGGTTCATGGTTTTTCGGTGCCTTCTTACATTTGGGATTCAACGTACCACGCAGCTTTATCACGTGGCTATGGGGCATTGCGCTATGATGTGTATGGGCGAGGCTACTCCGACAATCCAGATGTAGTCTACGATGTAGCGCTTTATTCAAATCAACTACGAGAATTATTAGATGCTTTACAGATCAATAAGAAAGTAAACTTATTGGGCTTATCCTATGGAGGAAGAATCATTTCTGCTTTTACATTTCAATATCCGAATCGTGTTCAGAATTTAATTTACGTTGATCCAGCTGGTTTTGAGTCAATCGAGGGTGGCATAGCATATCCTGTCATGGTGTCGGATGAGGAAATACAGGACTTTAAGCAAAGCGAAAGTTATTCAACTATGGCAAGTGGACAGATGGGAGATTTTTATGATGCCACTCCGTATGAGGGTTGGGATAAACGTTATGAAGAGATGATGAAATTCAAAGGGTTCGTAAAAGCACTATTGTCTACCAGAATGAACAGCCCATCATTAGAAAACGAACAAAAAAGAATTTCTGAATCGGGTATACCCGTGTTTGCACTTTGGGGGGAGCATGATACCGTTGTTAAGTTGGATGAAGTTCGGGCCAACCTAATGGAAAGGATTCCTGAGGTTGAACTCTTTGTATTGCCAAATGCCGGGCACTTACCACATATGGAACAAGCAACCATGTTCAATTCAATCTTGTTTGATCAAATAATTTGCTGCACTCACTAAATAAACTAATTATTCAATGATGACTTTCGATTCAATACTTTCTGCACACGGATTTTCTGCTACCCCTGGAAATAAAAGCCAGGGATTTATTAAGGTAGAGGGCACACCTGTTGAAATGCCCGCGACATTTATAGTTGGGGCAAAGCCGGGGAAAAAAATATTAATTACTGGTGGTGTGCATGGTGGTGAATATCCTTGTATTGAAACTGCGATTCAATTGGCAAAAAATATTGATCCTAAGGAGGTGAAGGGAACAATAGTGGTTATTCATCCGGTAAATGTTCCTGCCTTTTTAGCCAAGCTTCAATACCTTGGGCCTTATGATGGCAAAAATTTGAATCGAGTGTTTCCCGGCAGTGCAACAGGGACCGTGAGTGAAAGAATAGCGTACACCGTTCACCAACTACAGTTGGCCGCAGATTTTTATATTGATTTACACGGTGGAGATATTCATGAATCATTAGTGCCTTTTGTGATTTACTCTAATTTGGGTGGAGCGGAAATTGCAGAGCAATCAAAAGCAGCATCCGCGGCATTGGGATTCCCTTATGTGGTAGGTTCCGTTTCCGACAACGGTTCCATGGGTGCAGCGTCTAAGGCAGGTACTCCTGGTTTTTTGGCGGAGTTGGGTCAGTGCGGAAGGTGGAGTAATGATGAAGTAAAGCAGTACATCGAAGCCACGCACAACGTATTACGCTCTTTAGGTGTTTTGGACGGGGAAGTGAAAAACTCCAAGGTTACTTTTTTGAAAAAAATGGCAGTAATGACAGCAGAGCAGGAGGGATGTTGGTACGCATTTAAAAACTTAGAGGAAAAAGTGAAGAAGGGTGATCTGTTAGGTGAGATAAGAGATTTCTTTGGCAATGTATTGGGAGAATATAAAGCCGAGGAGGGTGGAGTTTTACTTTATGTAGTTACTTCACTAGCAATTACCAAAGGTGATCCACTGACTGCCATTGGTGTGATTTAGAGATTTGTGAACATTACAATAATCTGAATGCAGATGCGCCTGATTTTTTTGCTATTTATACTTAGTTGTCAGTCAGCTTTCGCGCAACAGATAGGAGAAGTAGACTACCCCTATCTGGGAATAAAATTTACAATTCCTACTGAGTGGAAAGGTGCAGAGAGTGGTGATGGTTTTCTCATCGTATCAGACACTAAACAAGGGTTGGTGTATATGATGGCCAATGAGGAAAAGGATTTGGAAAAGCTAAAACAGGAGGCTGAAGCTGGCATACAAGAGGAGGGAGTATCTTTGCAAAAGTCGAGTGAATTTGAAGAGGTGGGAAAGGGCGGGGTAGGTGCTGAGTTTGAAGGGATTATTCAAGGACAACAGGCAAAGGCTTATGTAGTGGGAATAATTAATCCGTTTGGATATGGAGTGTCAATTATTTCAGCTACCACTAAAGAAATATACACGGATGTGTATAAGAAATTGGCTCAGCAAATTGCCATGAGTATTCAATTTTCAGAGCCTATCGAACTACCTGTAACGCAAGAATGGCGTGAGGCACTGAAAGGCGCGAAACTTACTTATATGAAATCAAACTACAGCAGTGGCGGGGTGTCTGTAGGTGGGTACAGCACTTATAGTGGTTACAGTTCTCATAGTGAAATTACGCTTTGCACAAATGGAAGCTTCGCCTACTATAGCAGTGATAGTTTTTCCGTGGATACTGGAGGGGTTTTTGCAAATAGTGCTGGTAATAAAAATGGACAGGGGAGTTGGGAAGTCAATACCAATGGAAGCGGTGAACCTGTTTTAAATCTCCATTTTGACAATGAGAAAATCTATTCGTATAAGCTAAGCTATGCGGAAAAAAAAACCTATCTCAACGATACACGTTACTTTAGAACATATGATGCAAAGTGCAATTAATACTTTGAAGATAGTTTTTCTGCTTTTGCTCACGCTAACTTCATCACAATCTTTTAGTCAAGAGAATGTACAACAGGATAGCTTATTTGTAGTGACTTACACAACCGGCCCAGCATGGGATTTTGAAAAAACACCTAACGATCAACGCTATTTTTCTGATCATTCTCAACACCTCTCAGCTCTGAGGAAGAACGGTACTATTAAATTAGGAGCACGTGCAGGCGAAAAAGGCATTATTGTTTTTTCTGCTAAAACATTTAAGGAGGCGATAGAAATAATTAACAATGACATTGCCATAGTGCATGGCCTTTTCGAAACTGATATTCAGGCATTCAATGTTTTCTATCCGGGATGTGTTGAACGTTAACTCTATTGGGTTGCTTTCACAAATTCGAAAACCAACTCCTTACCATCAGCAGATGTAATGGCTTTAAGCGTATCACCTTGCAATTGATACTCAATCTTTTTCGGAAAATCGTGTTCTTGATTTTCACAAATGAACCCGTTCTCAGTTAACGAAGTAAATTTGAAAAAGACAGGGTCCGGATTTTCAGGAACGTCAGCCACGTAGTATAGCGTATCATCCTTTTCAACAATACGAAGTACTTCCATAAACGAAGTGTCCATGCCTCGAAAAGAAACACCCCAACCTTTCAGCTCTTGATCATTTACCACTTCCCAGCGTTCGTGTGCTGATCTGCCTTCCTTGATATTAATTCTTTCCCAATGACCTTTAAGCCAACTAATTTTCTCGAGATCATTTTGATTGGACTCAGTAGAAGAACACGCTACTCCAGTGATTAAAAACAAAAAGGATAAAACCCGAAATTGATTTATCATACTTCAATTTACACCAAACCTTATCAATTTCTCAATGTTTGTATAAACAACAATAGTATCTACATTTACGTAAGCCATAAATACCATGGGGTTAGAGGAAGATGTAAAGCAGTCAAAATTTACCAATGAACACCAAAAGGTGATGGTCAATATATTATTCACCAGCAGTTGGTTGAACAATAGAAACGCTGCCTATTTTAAGAAATTCAATATTTCGCCAGAACAGTTTAACGTGCTAAGAATATTAAGGGGTAGTCATCCTAACCCCATGCGGCTTGCAGATATTGCTGAACGAATGATAGAGAAGAATAGCAACTGCACCCGATTGGTAGAGAAATTGAGGCAAAAAGATCTGGTGGGCCGACAGTTGTGTGAATCAAACCGTAGGCAGGTTGACATTTCAATTACAGCAAAAGGACTGAAGATGCTATCAGATATTGATAAAGACTATGATCAATGGCTATCCATTCAAAAAGCAATAACCAAAGCAGAAGCTATTGAACTGAACCGAATATTGGATAAATTGCGCTCATAGTATTTTCCTAGAGCTGGCTATGACAGAGGATATTAACGTAGAAATGAGCCACTTTGCTGAAACAACACTTCAGTTCATTAATAGTACTTCAGGGCATATTTTTCTCACAGGTAAGGCCGGAACAGGGAAAACCACCTTTCTTAAAAATTTAGAAAAGCATACCCATAAGCAATTTGCTATTGTTGCTCCTACTGGAATAGCTGCATTAAATGCTGGGGGTGTTACTATTCATTCGCAATTTTTATTTCCCTTAGGCACTTTTTTGCCAGACCGATCTATTCCTGCGGACTTTAACGCAGATGAAGGTTTTTTTACACAGAATACATTGGCCAGAAAGCATCCCCTTAATAGTGTAAGGAAACAAGTGCTACGGTCAATTGATCTTTTGGTGATTGATGAAGTGAGTATGTTGCGTGCTGATGTATTGGATGCGATAGATTACAGGTTGCGTTCAGCAAGAGGAAATTTTAGAAGAAGTTTTGGTGGCGTTCAATTATTGTTGATTGGTGATCTCTACCAATTGCCTCCGGTTGTCAGAAGAAATGAGGAGAGCATGCTTCAACGGTATTATCAAAGTGCATGGTTTTATGAATCGTTGGCCCTGAAGCAAGATGGATTCGTATATATTGAGTTGGATAAAATATTTCGTCAGCAAGATGATGTGTTTATTAACATTCTTAATAATTTAAGAAACAATACTCCCACTCAGGCTGACATTGATGAGTTGAATTCACATTATCAGAAGGAAGATGAAATCAAGGATGTAAAGGAAGTAATAACACTTACTACACACAATTACAAAGCAGATGAATTGAACAAAACTGCTTTGCAGGAGTTGCCGTCAGATTCACATTTTTTTGAGACACAAATTGAAGGTGACTTCCCGGAGTCCATGTTTCCCGTGCAGGAACGATTAGAATTGAAGGAAGGTGCTCAAATTATGTTCATTCGCAACGACAGTGAAAATCAAATGTATTTTAATGGCAAACTGGCAACTGTAAGTAAGATTCAAGGCAATACCGTAGAGGTATTATTGGCAGAAAGTCATACTTCATTTGAGTTGAGACGTGAGCAATGGGAGAATAAAAAATATACCATTAATAAGAGTACCAATGACCTTGATGATGAAGTGGTAGGAAGTTTCTCACAGTATCCTGTAAAACTGGCGTGGGCAATTACTGTGCATAAAAGCCAGGGGCTTACTTTCGAAAAGGCGATTATTGATGTGGGGCAAGCATTTACCGGAGGGCAGGTATATGTCGCGTTGTCACGCCTTAGATCGATGGATGGGTTAATTCTTCGTTCTCACATCCATCCGGGGGTCATCAGTGCAGACAATCAGATTGTATCTTTTAGTAAGAACAACAACAAGCCTACGGAGTTGCCTGAGGTGATGAAGCAGAAGCAATCTGAATTTATTTCATTTCTGATAGACAAGACCTTCGACTTTAGTGGTTTAGTGAAGGAAATTGGATATATCACAAAGTCAAAAAAAGAAACAGGATCACTCAAAGAGGTGAGTATGCAACCTGTGTTAGAGCAAATTTCAATTTCACTAGAAGGAGAACGGGAAAATACAGAGAAGTTTAGATGGCAACTTCAAAACCTCTTGCGCGAGAATGATCAGGAAAAATTGTTAGAGCGGATAAACAAGGGGAGTGCTTACTACAAAAATATTCTTAAGGAGAATGTAAAAATTCTTTTAACACATACGGCAGAAATGAAGCAACACAAACGCGTGAAGACCTATTTAAATGGTTTAGAAGAGTTGGATCAGTTGTTTTCTAAAACGCTTGAAGAAGTAGATAAGTCGCAACTATTGATAGAAGGTATTTTGAATGGCAATCAGTCGTTTGATTTTTCAGCGTTGGCAAAGGCGCGTCTTGCAGAACGAGCGAGCCTTTTGGATGGAATAAAAACTCGATTTCCGGACAGTAAAAAAAGTTCTGGTAAGAAAAAGGGAGGAAGAAAGAAGGGTGGCCCCAGCACCTTTGACATTACATTACAAATGTGGAAAGAAGGTAAGGATATAGAAGCCATTGCAAAGGAACGAGAGTTAGTGCCGGGTACGATAGAGGGGCACTTGGCGAAGGCTGTTCAAAATGGTCAAATAGAGATATTTGATTTTATCAAAGAAGAAGAAGTGAAGTTAATCTCAAAAGCCATCGAAGAATTGCCAAAAGAGTTTACTTCTAAAGATTTGTTCGCAAAACTGAATGCCAAATACAGCTATGCCAAGCTGAGGGCGGTGATGGGTTATGTTGAATTAAAGTAATTGGCTCCTTTTAGTCATTCCGTAATGTTTGAGAAGGATTGTTTCTGATCACCCGCCTGATTTGACTGCTTACCGTAATAGCAACCGTTATAACCATGATAGCAATTCCAATTAAAAAAGGAGTAGCATTGGTCTCAATGGGCTCCGGATAGATGACTTTGATTAAGCTACTAATACCAAAGAATCCTAAAGGAGCTCCTATTATTAGTGCGATAGAAAGTATCCATATATAGTCTCTATTCATCAGATTGAAAATATGGTTTACACTAGCGCCAAATATTTTCCTGACACTGAATTCTTTCATTCTTCGTGTGATATTGTAAGAGACCAAACCAAATAAACCCATGCAGGATAGAAGGATTGTAACAATTGAGACAAAAGCCAGCAATTTAACATTACTGTTGTTGTCATTGTGAAACCCCTCAAATACGGCATCTTGAAAATACCCAGTGTAGGGATCATCAGGAGCAACCTGCTTCCAAAGATTTTTTAGATAATCCTCTGTTGCAATGAGAGATCCGGCTTCAACTTTTACGGCCAGGTACCTTAAGTCCTCGTCTGGTGTAATAAGGAACATAACAGGATCAACGGAAGCATAAAAGTCGTAATAATGAAACTTCTCTATTACACCTACCACATAGCGCTTTGAACTATCATATTCAAAACTTTGACCAATTGGATTATCCCATCCCATTTTTTCTGCAAACACTGTGTTGATAATTACTGATTCTGTTTTGTCTGACTGGATGTACTCATCAAAAAGCCGACCTTCCTTTAGCCTGAGGTTCATGGTCTCTAGGTAATTAAACCCAACCTTGAACATCATCACTGCTAATTTTTCTTCCTGATGGAAAATGGAAGTTCTAGTAGCGCTTTCTCCAAGGCTGTTGACGGCACCTCCATAGTTAATGATGTTTTTGTTTTGACTTACACCGTCCCTCATGGCGATGTAGGTTTCATAATTTTCTGTAGGAACTACATAGTTTTGATCATGGTCATAACCCCAATCTTTATTTTTTAGATGTAGACTATTAGCAATAAAAACAAAGCAGGCGATAATGGTGGTAAATGCTAGGATAAACTGCGTGGTGAGAAGGGATTTGCTGAATAAACTCTTCTGACCAAATTTTTCTTTCCCTCGCAGGATATTTACAGGCTGAAAAGATGAAATGTAAAGTGCAGGGTAAGCTCCTGAGACAAGTGCCACAAAAACGAGTAACGTGACAAAGAAGATGCTGAAGTCGACCAAAGAGATGGTGGAAAAAGAAACGGTTATAGGAAAAAGTGAACTAAGCCCTGGCATAAAGAAAAGATAAGCCATTAAAACACCAAGGATCATGGATCCCATACAAAGCACTAGGTTTTCGGTCAGAAACTGCATGATGAGTTCTTTTCTTCGTCCGCCAACTACTTTTCTAATCCCGATTTCTTTTAGTCTGGTGGTAACTGTTGCCACCGAAATATTCATGTAATTGAAACAGGCTAATATCAGAAGCATCAATGAAATGATGCTTAAAGCTATCATCCCAGCTGGATGCGCACCTTGTGATATCTCCTGATAGATTTCACTGTTTTCTCCAGCAAGTCCATCTAATGAATAAAAGCGAAACCCCTGTATGGGCCAATTGATGCTGGCTTCATTTTGAATGGCCATATACTTATCCATGGAAGGTGAAACCTCTGATACTTGGTGACCAGGTTTTAGCATGATAAACGTAGCATCAGTAAAGAAGCTCCAGTCGTTGGCGTCTTCTGGCTTTAATTTTTCAAAAGCGCTAATTGAAATAAGATTAGTGAATCGAATACTTGAATTGCCTGGTAGGTTGTCTAACACTGCACCTACTGTGAATTCTTCTTTGGTGCCGTTACTAAATTTTATAGAGAAGATCTCTCCAACAGGATTTATATTGCCAAAGTATTTTTCTGAAATGGGTTTTGTAATAACAATTTCATTTGGGTTGTCGAGCGCTTTAGCATTTCCGTATAAGAGCGGAAAAGAAAAAATGTTTAAAAAGGCAGGGTCTACAAACCAAATAGACTCATTAAATACGGTTTCGTTATAACGCATAGCACCTTGTTCAAACTCAACTCTTGTGAAGGATTCAATTGAAGGGTTGTCTTCCATTAAAGCAGGAGCTAACGGAATAGGAGAGTCACTCCAATTGTCACTGTTATTATCGCCTGAGTTTTTTACAAGGTTGGTGATTTGATATACACGATCCCTATTGGTATGAAAGGAGTCCATGTTGAGCATGTAATCGACAAAAGCAAAAATGGTGACAGCTACACCCAACGCAAGAGCCAGTCCGAATAAGTTAATTGAGGATGTCAATTTGTTGCGAATGGCATTTCTGAATCCAAGTTTTAAATAGCTGCTTAGCATGGTAAATGAATTTGATGAATGAGTTTGTTTTGTTCTTTTAATATTGGACAAGCGAAAAAATCTAAATACATCCCAGATAAATTTTCTTCGTGCGCTGGATTTACCCTCTTCTTCTAATCGTATTTGGTAAAGTTCATGAGCGTCTCCCTGTATTTCCTCCAACAGGTCAGGATTACAGTACCATTCCAAAAATCGATCAGCCCATTTGGGAGGAGAACTCATTAGCAATAGCTGTTAAATTGTAAGGCCACTTTTGGAATTTGATTGTAGAGCTGGCTACGTATCTCGTTGGTTTGTTCCAACGCCTTTTTACCTAAAGTCGTGAGTGTGAAAAGTCGCTTTCTCCTTCCTCCTCTTTCTGCGGTTGCGCCTCCCATCGAAGAATTAATCAGCGCCTTATCTTCCAACCTTTTTAACACGGCATGTACAGCACTGATGTTTAGCTTTCTTCCCACTTGTTTTTCGATTTCGTCCTTGATGGCTACGCCATAAGCGTTTTCATATAGCACGCCTACAGTTAATAATATGAGTTCTTCTAATTCGCCTAAATAAGCTCCTTTCATGGGTGTTTTAAGGTTAGTTCTACAAACGTGAATATAATTTATTTGTTTCATGTTTGTATAGGATTGTATAACCGTGTGCATATTTATCGTTGTATATACAACAATTGTATGTATCTTTATATCGGGATTCACGTTTAAACACACATAGACTTAAAATATTTAAAGAAATGAAAACTGCATTGCATAAAGCAGACACCCGAGGCCATGCCAATCATGGCTGGTTGGACACCAATCACACATTTAGCTTTGCTAACTATTACAATGAAGAAAGAATGCATTTTGGGGCACTCAGGGTGCTCAATGATGATTTTGTAGATGGAGGAATGGGTTTTGGCAAACATCCTCACAACAACATGGAAATTATCTCCATCCCTTTGTCTGGTGATTTGGAGCATAAGGACAGCATGGGGAATACCACTGTTATCAAACAAAATGATGTTCAGATCATGAGCGCGGGAACGGGAATTCAACACTCGGAGTACAATAAAAATAAGGGCGAGAAAGTAAATTTTCTCCAGCTTTGGATTTTTCCAAAAGTAAAAGACATTCAACCACGCTACGATCAAAAAACATTTGACCCATCAGAAAGGACCAACACACTTCAGCAGATTGTTAGCCCGATAGAAACAGATTCAGGTGTTACTATTAACCAGGATGCATGGTTACACCTTGGCAATTTGGAGAAGGGCTTTACTACTAACTATACCATTAACAAGAAAGGCAATGGTGTGTATGTATTTGTAATAGATGGGGACGTCACTATCAATGATCAAAAACTAAATAAAAGGGATGGTTATGGAATTTGGGAGGTAAATGAGTTTTCGATTGCAGCAGATGCAAATGCCGAAGTATTAATTATCGAAGTTCCGATGACTTAAACATTTTTATAAAATGAAAAACAGATCTGTAGCACGATTACTTTACGCACATGAGGTGGATATGGGGGGCATGCCTATCCGCCAACCACTTCCAACTCAGCAAGTGGAGCAAATTGACCCATTTTTATTGTTGCACCATGCGAATATTAAATCGCCAAAGCATGTAAAGCCGGGAAACGCTGGAGTTGGGCCACACCCACATCGTGGCTTTTCTCCTGTCACTTTTATTTTTCAAGGTGGTGTGCACCATCGTGATAGCCGAGGCAATGATAGCAATGTATATGCAGGCGGGGTGCAGTGGATGAATGCGGGTATGGGCATAATCCATAGCGAACGGCCACCCGATAATATTCATGAATTAGGTGGGAGACAGGAAATCATTCAGCTTTGGATCAATACACCAGCAAAGCATAAGATGGACCAACCGGCCTATCATCCTTTAAGTGCAGAAGCAGCTCCCACTAAAACAAGCGATGATGAGAAGGTAAATGTTAGCATTTTTTCAGGAGAAGTATTGGGAGTGAAAGGACCAATCCCTTCACAAGCGATTGTAAATGCTGCTACTCTTGAGTTTAAAAAAGGAGGTAAAATTTCAATACCTACACCAGATGATCACAATGCAATGATCTATTTATTGGATGGTAAGTTAAATGTTAATGGATTTGGTCACGTAGAGGAACTTCATTTGGTTCATTTTAAGAATGATGGTGAGGGAATAGCCTTGGAGGCTTTGGAGGATACACGTATTCTATTTTTAACAGGGGCGCCCCTCAATGAAGAGGTAGTATCTCATGGACCGTTTGTAATGAATTCGCAAACTCAAATTATGGAAGCCATGCGTGACTATCAGATGGGTAAGATGGGTGTACTTATTGAAGAGTAAGAAATTAGAGATATAAGGTTTTTAAACTAATTTAACTCAGCTAAACCGTTTGATGATGAAAGACATTACAAAAAAATATACGAATGGAGAAGTAACCATCGTATGGCAACCCGCCAAGTGCATTCATTCTATGAATTGTTTCAAAGGACTGGGTAATGTGTTTGATCCAAAGAATCGTCCATGGGTAAATGCTGAAGGAGCAGGAACAAAAGAAATTGTTGATCAAATTAAAAAGTGCCCATCTGGTGCATTGAATTATTTAATGAACAATCAGGAAGAAATGCCCGAAGAAGTACAATCAGAAACAATCGTAGAATTGTCCCAGGATGGCCCTCTGATGATATATGGCAATCTCACTATTAAGACTGCTGACGGAAAATCCCTAAAAAAGAATAATGTAACTGCCTTCTGTCGTTGTGGGGCCTCGAGGAATAAGCCTTTTTGTGATGGCACTCACAAAAAGATCGATTTTAAAAGCTAATTCGAAGAAATTCTCATACTTACTATTTTGCATTAAATAAGTAAAACATTACCTCTGATATGCTATTGGTAGGTTTTGTGGCATAGTTTGTGGTGATTAGTCATCATAACTAACCAACTTTTACAATGAAAAAAACACTATTAAAGAGAAATTATCTCTTACCGGTTTTACTTGTGCTATTCGCATTTGGAGCAAGTAATGTCAATGCACAAAGTACGGTGAAAATCAACATCCTAAGCCCTATCGTAAAGACCCTGAATTTACAGTATGAGAAGGTACTGAATGAAAGTAGCAGCTTTCAAGTTGGGTTCTTTTATACAGGAGCATCAACAGGCGGAACAGCGCTAAAGGGTTTCGGCATAACACCGGAATATCGTTTTTACTTATCAGAATCTGATGCTCCAGCAGGGGTTTATGTAGCGCCTTTCGTAAGGTATCAAAGCTTCAACTTAAAGGACGATGATTTTGGTAACAATGAAGCAGATTATAGTTCATTTGGTGGAGGTTTGATATTAGGAAAGCAATGGGTTTTTAAAGAAAAAGTAGTGCTTGACATTTTTCTTGGACCATCTTATTCATCAGGTAGTATTGAAGTAAAATCGGGTACTGATACATTCGATACTGGAGCATTTGATGGATTTGGGTTGAGAACTGGTGTTTGTTTCGGTATTAAGATCTAAGGATTCAATCAGAAAAATAATAAGAAAGGAGGCCTATTGGATCTCCTTTTTTATTTTCTTTCTTATTGTTGAGCAATTCATGAACAGATTAATTTTATCTTTATAATATATGAGATTATACCCGTTTCCCTGGTTTTCGTAATCCTACGTGCATTGATAGTCTTCCCACAAGAAGACTCCCAATATTTTGACTTCACTCTGACACTATAATTGAACGAGAAATGAGAACAGTCACAACAATTTTCGCAACTCTTACTATTGTCACAAGCAGTATAGTTAATGGTTTTTGTCAACAAACTGAGATTTACCCTGTAACCGCGCAGAATGAGCATACACAAAAAGCTACACTTATGGTATCGAGTACAGCTATTCGTGCATTTGGTGTTTCTGTGCCTGGAGTGCTCTCGGTTTCAGATAGCAAAGTTAAATTCCAACCTCAACGGGAGTTTGGTACATCATGGCAAAGATTTATGTACCCAGATAACGATCTAATCCGGGATTTTGAATTGGAATGCTCACAGGTACGAAAGATAAAGCGCAACTGGTTTTATTTATTTCCTAACCAGATTGTTATTAAGACAAATGACCATAAAACATTTCGGTTTTTTTCATATAAACGCAGAGCACTTATAAACGAAGTGAGAATGAATATGGGAATAGCCTCTTTGTAAGTTTGTTAACTCCTAATTACGGGTAGGCCATATTTGAGGATTTAGGACTGAGAACATAAGTTTGTTTTGGTAATAATATTTTGACCGATTCAATCACATTTTAATTTTATCTTTGGTGCATGAGATTGATACCCACTGCCCTGATCTTCGCAATCATGTTTCCTTCCATTGGCTTCTCACAAAAAAAACTTCCCACATTTGATGTACAAGGACATCGAGGTGCACGTGGGCTCAGGCCGGAAAATACAATACCCGCATTTTTAGTAGCGCTTGATTCCGGAGTGACAACTGTTGAAATGGACTTGGCAATTACAAAGGATCGTCAGATTATCGTTTCTCACGAGCCATGGATGTCATCTGACATCTGTCTTAATCCATCCGGCAATGCTTACACCAAAAGAGAAGAGAAAGATTTCAATATATATGAGATGACCTATGAGCAAGTCAAGCAATTTGATTGTGGCTCATTAGGAAATAGTAAGTTTCCAGAACAGGTGAAAATGAGCGTGACTAAGCCGCTGCTAAGTGATGTTATTGTAGCTATTGAAGATCATATAAAAAGTTATACCAGGTTTGAGGTGGACTACAATATAGAAATCAAGTCAGGTGATGATGGAGATGGAAAGTACCACCCTACTCCAGCAGAATTTTCGGATATGGTTTACCAACTGCTCGATGAATACCTTCCGTTAGATCGAATTGTTATTCAATCGTTTGATTTTCGTGTTTTGAAATATTGGCATGAAAAATACCCCAACATAAGATTAGCCGCTTTGGTAGAAAGCAAGAGGTCAGTAGAAGCACATCTCGAAGAACTTGGTTTTAATCCAACAATTTACTCTCCTTACTATAGAAATATCAATCAGGCGAAAGTGAAAGCCCTGCATGAAAAGAACATTATAGTAATTCCGTGGACTGTCAATGAAATTTCTGAGATGCTCGCATTGAAGGGAATGGGAGTAGATGGATTCATTACTGATTACCCGAATCGAGCTAAGCAGTTTACCAACACGTTGAATATCGTTCCAAAACGGTAGGTACTCAATACTGATAGCGAATACCGATTTCAGCGTTAAAATAAGTATTCTTGCATACTGAATTAAATAATGATTTTATGAGTAAAAAATATGATGTATATGGCATTGGTAATGCCTTGGTGGATATTGTAACTGAAGTAGACAATGCCTTTTTTGAAAAGAATGAAATAGAAAAGGGCGTAATGACATTGGTGGATGAGAAGCGCCAACTCGAGTTGATGAAGGCCATAGATGCTAAGAAAAGCAGAATGTCAGCAGGAGGTTCAGCTGCAAATACGGTCATTGGTGTCAATCAATTCGGAGGAAAAAGTTTTTACTCATGCCTAGTAGCTCAAGATGAGTTGGGAAAATTTTTTCTGGAGGACATGAAGCGCAATGGGGTAGACACCAACCTAAGCTATGAAGATTGTCCGCAAGGTCACTCTGGTAGATGTTTGGTAATGACCACCCCAGATGCAGACCGCACCATGAATACTTTTTTAGGAATGAGTTCATTTCTTTCACCTGATCAGATCAACGAAGAGGCGATAATCAATTCATCCTATGTATACCTAGAGGGCTACCTAGTAGCCAGTCCCAAGGGAACAGATGCACTCCTGGAAACTAAAAAGATTGCGGAAAAGAATAATGTACATACAGCCCTTACTTTTTCTGATCCAAATATGCTTCGTTTCTTTTCTAAGAATTTCGAACAAGTAGTGGGAGCAAGTGTAGACCTGCTTTTTTGTAATGAAGAGGAAGCGTTGATGTTCACGGAAACAGACAACATGAGTGACGCAAGAGAAAAGTTGAAGCAGGCTGCAAAGAAATTCGCCATTACGCTGGGCGCAAATGGTGCATTAATCTATGATGGTGACACCTTTATTGAGATAGAGCCGTATAAAGTAAGAGCCTTGGACACAAACGGAGCGGGAGACATGTTTGCAGGAGCATTTCTATATGGCATCACGCATGGGCATAGTTATGCAGAAGCAGGTAAAATTGCCTCTTTGGCATCTTCTCGTGTGGTGTCGCAGTTTGGTCCCAGGTTAGAACCCCAGCAAGCGCAACGTGTGCTGAAGGATTTGATTGAGCAGTAG